>NZ_JBHFJB010000082.1:0-20226 GCF_057334555.1 Pseudomonas sp. AGC41 | reverse complement strand
CCCCCACACAGGTTCCGCTACGCCGCCACCATCCCGCCCGACACTCCCACATGAGGTGTGGGTGTAGTTTTCATCTGCGGTGAGCATTGACCGGCGGTACACGCCCACGCCACGGCTGGGCGCGTTCCAGTTGGGCGGCCAGGGCCAGCAAGGTGCTTTCTGCGCCGAACCGCCCGGCAAAATGCGCGCCCAGCGGCAGGCCGTTCGCGCTCCAGGACAACGGCACCGACATCGCTGGCTGGCCGCTGGCATTGAACAGCGCGGTGAACGGCGAATAGCTGTGGAACCGTTCGATGAGCTGCTCAAGGCTCATGCAGACATCCTGCAGGTCCAGTTCGCCAATCGGTACCGGTTCGCGGCTCAGGACCGGGCTGAGGATCACCTCGTAATCCTCCATGAACAACGCCAGCCGGCGGCCGAGGGCATGGATCCACTCCACCGCGCCCGCGTATTGGGCGCCGCTGACGTTGCCCTTGTCGCGCAGGATGATCCGGGTGCGCACTTCCAGTTCCTCCGCCTGCACCGCGGCCCCGCGCATCTGGCCGAGCAGGTCGACGTAATGGCGGGTACTCGCACCAATGATGGTGAAGACCTGGTCAAGAAACTCCGGCAACACCACCGGCAAACTCACCGGTTCGACGCGATGGCCCAAGGTTTCACACAACCTGGCGACCTCGCCCACCGCCTGTAGGCTTTGCGCGGAGGTGCCCCAGGGGCCGAATTGCTCGACCAGGGCAATGCGCAACGGCTTCGGATCGCGCTGCAGCGCCGTCACGTAAGGCTGCGCCTGAAGCGGCGCGGCGTACGGCGCGCCCGGATCAGTCCCGGCGGTGGCATCCAGCAACGCGGCGCTGTCGCGCACCGACAGGGTGATGGCATGGGGCGTGCCCATCCCCGCCCAGCCTTCGCCGATCATCGGCCCCGACGGCAGCAATCCGCGGCTGGGCTTGAAGCCGAACACCCCGCAGCACGACGCCGGCACCCGCAACGAACCGCCGCCATCGTTGCCGTGGGCGAACGGCACGACCCGGGCCGCCACCAATGCAGCCGCGCCGCCGCTGGAGCCGCCGGCGCTGCGCTCGGTATTCCACGGGTTGCGCGTGGCGCCGAAGCGCGCCGATTCGGTGGAGTAAGACGTGCCGAACTCAGGCGACGTGCTGGTTCCCAACACCTGGCATCCGGCATTCCTCAGGCGCGTCACCACTTCCGATTCAAAATCCGCGCGGCAGGCGCCCAGCGAACGGGAGCCATTGGTCATCGCCGCGCCCTGGACCGGCGAAAACAGATCCTTGATCAAGGTTGGAACGCCGGCGAACAGGACCTGCCCGGCCTGAGGCGCGCACGCCGCCTCCCGGGCCGAATCGTAGAGCCGTTCCGCCACCGCGTTAAGCTGCGGTTCGACCCGCTCCAGGCGCTCGATAGCCGTCTCCAGCAACTCGCCGGGCTGGACCTCACCGCGCCTGACCCACTCGGCCAGGGCGGTCCCGTCTTCGCTGTCCATCAACTGGTGGATGTCTTGCAGACTCATGGTTTCAGATTCCTTGTTCATGACGATTGACGAGATCCGGCGACGTCCGCCTGTCGATGGCCGCGCGTGCGTAAACCGACCGCCACCCAGAGCAGTGCCGCCGCGAGACTGGCGAAGGCCAGCCATTGGATGGACTGGCGAAGGTCCCCGGCAAAGGCGCCCACGAACGCCACCACCAATGGACTGATGAATTGGCCGATGTAGAGAAACGAGGTGAACCCGCCCAGGCCTCGGCCACGGGTGGTGGCGGTCAGCGCATTCATCACCGGCGCCATCACGTTGGGCACCAGCAACCCGGCGCCCAACCCCTGGACGAACACCGCCAGCAGCACCGCGTTGTAGCTGTGCGCGCGCACCAGCAGGCACAGCCCGAGGCCCATCAGGGCGAGCAACAGCGCGTTGCAACCGGCAATGCCCAAGCGTCGGCGCAGCAACGGCCACGTCAACGAGCCAACGAGTGTCGCCAACAGGCTCAACCCCGCCGCCAGGCCGATCAGGGTGCTGGAGGTCACGCCCAGGCCGACCAACAGCGTGGGGGCCTGGATCGGCATGACGAAGGTCAGGACCATGCCGCTCACGATCATCAGGTAGCCCACCACCAGCTGCAGCACCGCGACTTTGCCCGGCGCCGGTTCATCGGCGCGCGCGTCGACCGTCCGCAGCTTGGCCACCGGCGGCTCCCAGAGGATTTTCATCATGGCCGGCACCAGCAACAACGGCAGCAGGTACAGCAGGAACGGCGAGCGCCACGAATGTTCCCCGAGGGCCCCACCGACGACGAAGAACAGCGCCCCCACCAGGCCGATGGTCACCACTTGCCGGTTGACGTAGCGCAAGCGTTCCTCGCCGTGCCAATAGTCGGCAATCAAGGTCGCGCAACAGGTCATGACCGCCGCCTCGGCACAGCCAAACAGCAAGCGCGCGCCGACAATCGCCGGCAGGTTGTCGAGCATCGCCGGCAACGCGCCGAGCAAGGCGTAGAGCAATGTCGCCAGCACCAGCAAGGCCTTGCGTCCGACCCGGTCGGCCAACCAGCCGGCCAGGGGCGCGCAAAGCGCAATCGCCAGGGCCGGCCCGGTGATCGCCAGCGGCACGAGTAAATCGGCGCGAGGCTCGATGGGGCCGAACTCCGCGCCCAGCCGGGGCAGAATCGGCGTGACCATCACCGAGCCCATGATGGTCAGGCTGCTGCCGAGCATCAGCACCAGGCCTTCGCGCCGACCCACCGCCTGACGCGGCAACGCCGTTGGAATGGAATTTGATGAGTTCATGACGTCCCCTTCAGAAACTGTGAGAAATGCGCAGGGCCGTGGTGTAGCCCTCGGCGCGGTTTCGCGCGTCGAATTCCTTGTAGACGTGCAGCCAGACCGGCGGCACGCCCGGTTTGAAATAGCCCACCGCCGGCCCCGCCGCGATAACCCGCGCGCGATTGCCTGCCTCAAGCCCGGGAGCATCGTCGTCGGTGAACTGGCGGTAGTAGTAGCCGCCCACACCCAGCGTCCAAGGGCCGACATGCTGGCCAACGGCGAATTCATGGCGATACTCGACGCCACTTTTGTAGTCGGTGGCGGGGTTGCGGGTGTTCACGTCGACTTCGAAGCTGGAGGACACCTCGAAGCCGGTGTCGGAGATATAGGTCGCGTTGAGGATCGGCGAGAACGTCCAGTGATTCAGGCCTGGCGAGATCAGGCGGTCCTCGTCGTAGTCGCCGGTCGGTGCCTGGATCTGGAACTGGGCATTGACGAACAGGTTCGGCGACAGCGTCCATTGCAGGATCACCGGCAGCACCTGGATATCCGCCAGGCGAAACGGATCGGCTTCAAGGTCCAGCGGACCGACCGGCGTCTGCACCCGTACCGAAGCGTCCATCTTGAAGAACGGCACCACCGCGCCATAACCGTACTGGGCGCCAAGCACCGTGTAATCGGTCATGTGCATGTAGGCCACGCCGATGGACAGTACGTCGAGGGAAAGATTGTTGTCGCGGGAATTGCCGTGGCGATCCTTCTGCACGTTGGCCGAATAGAACGCCGTACGCAGCCCGACCGTGCCGAAGGGCGTGGCCGGCGGCATCATGCCGGCGCCGAAATCGTAGACCCCGACCGCGGTGGTCGGCGCGCCACTTTCAGTGGCATTGGCCATGGCGCAGGCGCCGATCAGCCCCACGGTGATCCACGCATTACGTTGCAGGTTTTTCTTTTTGTTCTGATTCATCGAATGCCCCGTCCCAACCATGTGGTGATGGGGTCATCCTAGGGAGCCGGTCCGCCAGCCGTTATCCGTTTTCAGCACAGATGCGTGCGCCGCAGGGTTTGTGAAGGGGTTTCGCCGAACAGCGTCCGATAGTCGCTGGAGAACCGGCTCAGGTGCCAGAAGCCCCAGCGTGCCGCCACCTCCTGCACGCCCCTGGTCTGGTCGCCAGCGCGCAGCTCCCGGCGCACGGCATTGAGGCGCAGCGCCCTTAAATAGGCCACCGGGTTGATGCCCAGGGTTTCCTGGAAGCAATACTGCAATTTACGCCGGCTGGCGCCGATGTGGTTGCACAGGTCGAGAATCGACAGCGGCTCGTCGACATGGGCCAGGGCATATTCCCGGGCCCGGTCGACCATGCGCTTGCGGGCCGTCGGGGTCAGCGGCGGCGCCTGGTCGGGCGCCACCAGCTCCAGCAGATGCAGCATCACCGTATCGCGCAGGCCGCGGCGGATCGACTCGAAGCCCAACAATGACTCACGCCCCTGGCCGCCCCCTTCGAGTTCGTCGAAGAGCGCCGCCAGCTCAGCGGGCAAGGTCGAATCGCCGAGACGGTAACACTTGGGAAGATCGGTAATTCGAAAGGCGCTGCCCTGGCGCTCCAGCAGGTGCTCCAGGGCCTGCTCCTTGACGGCGACGCCGAGCAGGTCCAAGTGCTGGGGGGTGCGCAGGTCGGGCAGGTTGCGGCCATGGGCGACCATCAGGCTCGGCTCGACAATCGGGTGCCCGCAGCAGAACACCGGCCCGTCAGCGCGCAAGGGTACGCTGAAGGTAATCGCGCCCTCCCATGCCATGCCGCGCTTGGTCATGGCCTGATTAGAGCGGTCGCGGACCAGTTGCATCCAATCCGCACGGAACTCGATCAACTCGCCTTCGAAGCGTCCTGGCGTCAGTTGGTCGTAGCTTACCTGCCAGCCGCCCATATTCCGCGCGTGCTCGTCGATGTCGCCGGTGCGGAACCGATTGATCGGTCGCGTCGGCAACCCATCCACCATGTCGTCGTTCATTCACCCGACCTTCGCTGATTCCAGGGTTATGGATCGAAGATCAGGCAAGTTCCATTCCGTCTCCCGGGTGACTCGCTCGATTGTGCCGAAAACGGCTAGTCAGCTGCCTGCGTCGCCGTGGGCTTCTTCAAAGAAGTAGTCCTTCCAGCTGCCGGCCTTGTTTTTCAATACACCCAGCTCATGCAGTTTGTCGGCGTAGATATAGGTGCGTTGCGGCACCACGGTGAAATCGATTTCCGGATCGCTGACGATCTTCTCCACCAGGGGCAATGGCAGCTTGGATTGCTCGACCCGGATATACGTCTGGGCGGCGGCAGGTTTGTCGGCCTTGATGATGTTCTGGGCTTCGACCAGCGCGGCGTAGAACGCCTTGTAGGTCTTCGGGTTTTCGTCGTGGAACTTCTCCGTGGTGTAGAGCACGTTGAACGTGGCCGGCCCGCCGAGCACGTCGTAGGAGCTGAGGACTTTGTGCACGTTGGGGTTCTGCAACGCCTGGTACTGGAACGGCGGGCTGGAAAAGTGCGAATTGATTTCCGACTTGCCCGCGATCAACGCGGCCGTGGCGTCCGGGTGCGGGAGGCTGACCGAGATGTCATCGAATTTCTTGTAGTGCTCATCGCCGAACACCTTGGCCGTCTCGATCTGCAATGTGCGCGACTGGAAGCCGACGCCCGCCGCCGGGACCGCGATCCGGTCCTGGTCGGTGAAGTCCTTGAGCGTCTTGATCTCGGGGTTGTTGGTCAACAGGTAGTTGGGCATCGAGCCCAGCGAGGCGATGGCCTTGACGTTCTGCTTGCCCCGGGTCCGATCCCAGATCGTCAGCATCGGCGGCACCCCGGCCGACACCACGTCGAGGGCGCCGGTCAGCAACGCTTCGTTCATGGCGGTGGCGCCGGAGATGCTGTTCCAGTCCACCTTGATGTCCAGGCCCTGGGCCTTGCCATGTTTCTCGATGAGCTGCTGGTCACGCACGACGTCCAGGATCAGATAACCGATGCCGAATTGCTGGGCGATGCTGATCTTGCCTTCGGCATGGGCCAGCGGCCCGACCAGCAGGCTCGCCGCCAGGGAAAGAAATAATACGGGACGCTTGAACGCCATGGCCGTGGCCTCTTATGGTTAAATTCAGGCGCTGACTTTAAGGCTATAAAAAATAAAATTTAAATACCTGTATCGCATAACGATAGCACCTGAAAATTCAACGCAGCCGACTTGACATTGTCCGGGCGGAGGATTAATCACCCAGGGACACCGAGGCGCAGCCGCTGCCCCCTCCAAACCTGCCCATTCTCGAAACGAGCCGCGCGACCATGAACGAGATGACCTGTGACATCCGCATTGCCGCCGAGTCGATATCCCAACCACGCACGCTGGTGTTCCTCGCTTATCCGCAAATGGGCCTGCTCGACCTGACCGGCGCCCAGACGGTGTTCTGGGCGGCCACCAAAGCCATGACCGAACGTGGCTTGCCCGGCTACCGGATGCACACCGCCAGCCTTGAAGGCGGCCTGATGCAGACGGCCGAAGGACTGGTCGTGCAAACCTGCGCCCTGGGCGAGTTCGACGGGGCCGCCATCGACACGCTGATCGTGCCTGGCGCGCCGAACATCCGTCAGGCGATGATCGACTGTGTCGAGCTGGTGGACTGGCTGCGCGCGGCCTCGACCAAGGCCCGCCGCACCGCGTCGGTGTGCAGCGGGACCTTCCTCATGGCCCAGGCCGGCTTGCTCGACGGCCGCCGCGCCGCCACGCATTGGGCCATGTGCGAAATGCTCAAGAGTGGCTTCCCCTTGATCGAAGTGGATCTCGACGCGATTTTTATCCAGCAGGACAGCGTCTGGACCTCGGCGGGCGTCAGCGCCGGCATCGACATGGCCCTGGCCCTGGTGGAAGCCGATTGCGGTCGCGATGTCGCGTTGCAAGTGGCCCGGGAACTGGTGGTGTTTCTCAAGCGCCCCGGTGGGCAGGCGCAGTTCAGCCAGTTGCTGCTGGCACAGACCCAGGACAGCGCCGGGTTCGATGAACTGCACGCCTGGCTCGCCGAGCACCTGGATGAGGCCGACCTGAGCATCGAACGCCTGGCCCGGCAAGCGCGCATGAGCCCGCGCAACTTCGCCCGGGTCTACAAGCGCCAGACCGGACGCACCCCGGCCAAGGCCGTCGAGATGTTCCGGCTCGAAGCGGCCAGACGACTGTTGGAGGACTCCGAGCGCAACATCGACCAGATTGCCCGTTCGTGCGGTTTTGGTGACGAAGAACGGATGCGCTACACCTTCCACCGCCACCTTTCGATTTCGCCACGGGACTATCGCAACCGCTTCTCCCGCTGAGACGAACCGAGCGCTCGCGTCAGGCCACGCGCCTGTCTTGGGCGGGTGATTCGGCCTGCTCGCCGATGAACGCACAGCCGCGTGAACGGAGCCAGCGTTCTCCCGGGTCATTATGGGAAGTCCCTCGCCAGACCATCGACAGCTCGCGCTCGGGCAACCGGATGGGCGCCGGTTCCGCGCGCAAGCCAGTCGTTAGGGCCATTGCCCGAGCGACGTAGTCGGGCACGATGGCGATCATCTCGCTGCGCGCCAACAACATCGGCAAGGCGCTGAATTGCGGCACGCTCAGCACCACACGCCGCTGCCGACTCATCTGGCTCAAGGCCCGATCGGAATCATCAATGACATGCCCCATTGATGAAACCACCGCATGCGGCCGGCGGCAAAACTCATCAAGCGTCAGCTCACCCGGACGTGAATCGGCGCGCAGCAACATCGGCCGGATCGGACGCAAAGCCTTGCGCCGGGCATTGGCAGGAAGCTCCAGGGTATGGCTGATACCGACGGTAATTTCCCCGCTCGCGAGCAAGTGGGACATCTGCCATTGATCGGCCCGGCGCACCACCAGTGTCGTCCCCGGCGCCTCGCTACGCAGTCGGTGCAGCAGGCCTGGCAGCAGCGCGTACTCGACGTCGTCGGAAAGCCCGAGGTGGAATGTCGCGTCGCTCGTGGCGGGCTCGAACGCCTGGCAGCGGCTCAAGGCAGCCGCAATGCCATCCAGCGCGGGCGACAGGTTGGAGAAGATTTCCTGCGCCCGGGACGTCGGCTCCATCACCCGGCCTGCGCGGATGAACAAGGGGTCGTCGAACATCAAACGCAACCGCGCCAGGGCGGCGCTGATGGTCGGTTGACCGAGAAACAGCTTCTCGCTGACGCGGGTGACATTTCGCTCATGCATCATGGTTTCGAAGACAACCAGCAGATTGATGTCAGCACGACGCAGGTCATTTCTGTTCATCATGGTAGCCATTCCAGGCGCAAGGCCAATGAGTGCGGAAAGAAACGTCGTGCCTGGGCTGCTTGGCACGGCCTGACAGCGACGCTGTGCCTGGAAGGTTATGCTACGACTCATCCGGCGTCTGTCGTACGGGAGGACGTTGTGTTGACGCTTTAGGCCCACTGATTGATACCTGGGTATACGCGGCTGGCAGGATTTCAGGGTTTTATGTCCTATCCCGAGGCGAGGACCCGCTTTTAAGATTGAAGATGATGCCCGTGTCCACCGCCGCCGGGACTGGACCGACAAGACAAAAGAAAGGTTGCAGCGTGCCCACACCCGCCATGATGTTCAAAAGCATCTACGACAGCCTTCGGTATCAGCCGTACCCAAAGGCGTCGGGACCTTCAATGGGCATCAGCCCTCACCCGCTGGTCAACGCCTTGGGCTGGGCAGTCGGCCTGGTAGTGGCCTGCGGGATTGTCATCATCAATTCCGAAACCCATTCGGACCTGGCGCCGACGTTGCTGTACATCACCTTGCTGCTGATGGCGGCCAACCTGTTTTCAATCAACCTGGTGATCACCGTTGCGCTGATGTGCATGTTCCTGCTGACGGCGATGTTCCTGTACCACGGCGGTTATCACCGCTGGGAATCGACCACGGGGTTCTTCCGTTGCCTGACGGCCCTGTCAGCCATTGCGTTTCTCGCATTGCGCAGCAAGCAGGCCTCGGATCGCCTGCGGCACAATCAGGCCTACCTGATCGAAGCCCAGGCGCAGTTGGCGCATGCGACCCGGCTGACCTCCCTGGGCGAGATGGCCGCCTCCATCGCCCATGAGGTGAACCAGCCGTTGACGGCTATCACCAGCAGCGGCGAAGCCTGCCGTCGCTGGCTCGACCGTCCGGTCCCCGACCTCAAGGAGGCCGTCGATTCGCTGGACCGGATCGTCGCGAACGCGTGCCGCGCCAGCGAAGTCATCAATCGGACCCGGGCGATGGCACGCAAATGCGATCCCCTACGCCGGCCCGAGCGACTGGACGAAATCGTCAGCGAAGCACTGGATCTGGTGCGCCATCAGTTGGTTCAGCACAAAGTCAGCCTGAAGGTAGACCTGGCGGCGGCAAGCCTGGTCGACGCTGATCGGGTCCAGCTGCAGCAAGTGATCATCAACCTTATCTCCAATGCTTGCCACGCTATGGAAACGCTCCCGGTGCGCGACCGAATCCTCTCTGTGCGTACGTGGACGCACGCCCACGAGGTGCTGCTCGCGGTGACCGACCGAGGGATCGGCATAACGGCCGAGACACTGCCCTTGTTGTTCAACCCGTTTTTCAGCACCCGGGAAAACGGCCTGGGCATAGGCCTGTCGATCTGTCGCTCGATCATCGATTTTCATGACGGCAGGATCTGGGCCACCAGTGAGGCAGGCCAAGGCACCTCGCTCACATGTTCATTGCCGTTGTTAGCCAAAGCCTGACCTGTTGCGGATCCCTGCCATGAACCCAAGCCACGCCATCCCCGCTGCACTTGCCCATGAACCGATTGTCTACGTGGTGGACGACGACGCATCGCTGCGCGAAGCCCTTCGCAGCCTGCTGCGATCCATTGGCCTGCAGGTCGAGTCGTTCGACTCGGTCGCGGCTTTCATGGGCCATCCACGTCTCGACGCGCCCAGTTGCCTGTTGCTCGACGTGCGCCTTCGCGGCACCAGCGGGCTGGACTTCCAACAGCAGTTGGCGAACGCCGGGATTGATCTGCCGATTGTGTTCATGACCGGTTATGGCGACATCGCCATGACCGTGCGGGCAATGAAAGCCGGTGCGGTGGATTTCCTGACCAAACCGTTTCGCGAACAGGACCTGATCGATGCGGTCGCCGCCGCCCATCAGCGCGACCTATTGCGCCGCGAGGCCGAGCGCCGCCAGCAGGCGTTGCATGAACGATACGGCACTTTGACGACCCGGGAACGCCAGGTGATGGCGTTGGCTGCGTCAGGCCTGATGAACAAGCAGATTGCCGGGCACATCGGCTTGAGCGAAATCACCGTCAAGATCCACCGAGGCCAAGCCATGCGCAAAATGGCTGCGCGATCATTTGCCGATCTGGTGCGCATGGCTCAGGCGCTGGAGACGGGTCGTGATCGTTGAAAGTTCATACCCACGTATACTAGGCGCGGCTTTTGGACAGCGTATCTTGCAGTGACAGGGGCGCTTTAATAGCGACCTGATATTACTGCCAGGTTTCGAAATGTCCGACAGCGCAATTATTTCTGTTATCGATGACGATGAATCGGTTCGAGTCGCATTGGCTGGTCTGCTGCGCTCTCATGGGTACGGCGTCAGGACTTACGCCAGCGCCATGGCGTTTTTGTCTTCAGCCGAGTTTGAGCATACGGCGTGTTTGCTGTCGGACATACAGATGCCGGGTATGACGGGAATTCAGTTGTGCGATGAGCTCTATGCCCGGGGGATCGACATTCCGCTTGTTTTCATCACGGGCCTGCCTGTTGTGCCAGCGCTGGCAATGCCGGGGGGATGCGGTCCGTTGGCGGTTTTTCCGAAGCCGTTCAAGTGTGGGGATTTGGTTGCTTGTATTGAGTCGATTCTTGGACGGTCGGTTTAGATGGGTGCGGATACCCGTCCTTTCTGTAGCGGCTCGGTACTAAGACAACATCCTCTGCATGATTTTCTGCAACACATCCAGGTCAAACGGCTTGTCCAGAATCGGCGCCTTGCGCGTGATGGGGCTGTCAGTCTCGCGCACTTCCTGAGCGTAGCCACTGATAAAAATGACCTTCAGGTCCGGACGCAACCTCACCGCAGGCTCGGCGATCTGCACGCCGGAAATCCCCCCCGGCAGACGGAAGTCGGTAATCATCATGTCCAGATGAGGCTTGCTCGCCAGGATCTCGAACGCCTGCTCGCCGTTTTCAGCCTGGAGCACCCGGTACCCTTCCCCAGACAGGTAGGCCGACAGCACCATCAGGATCGACGGATCATCCTCGACGATCAGTACAACGTCTTGCGCATCTTCACTCATGAGAAGCCTTTGTTGGATCAATCGCTGCTGATACGACCTTGGGGCCACTCAGAGGTTGCGTCCGTTCACCAGATTTCTGAAAAGGCAGACAAACGCGAAACAACGCCCCTTCATTCAGGCGGCTATTGACAGTGATGATACCGCCGTGGGCGGTGACGATCTGCTCGGAAATGAACAGGCCCAGCCCCAGGCCAGCGGTGGCGGCCTTGGAAGACACCCGCTCGAACTGCTGGAAGATGCGTTTCTGGTTCTCTTCGCTGATGCCGATGCCGTGATCCTGGACTTCGATGCAGGCGTGCTCGGGCGTCTGGTAGACGCGTACCTCGATCGGGCTCTTGCTGCCATAACGCAACGCATTGGTCAGCAGGTTCGAGACCACCTGTTCGATGCGAAACTCATCCCAGTGTCCTTCCACCAACGGCTCGGCGGTACAACTCACCGAACATTCGGCGGCGGCGATCTGCGGCTGGAAGTTGCGCAGCAGGTTTTCCACCAGCGCCGTCAGGTTGAAGCGGGTCGGACGGATGGACAACTTGCCGGTGCGAATCCGTGACACATCCAGCATGTCCTCGATCAAACGGATCAAGCTCTTGATCTGGCGCTCGTCACGCTCAACCATTGCTTTGATCTTGTCCAGGGTGAACGCCGAGGCGTTGTCGCGCGCCAGGTGCATCTTGCGCAACTGCGTTTCCAGGATCAGGCCGTTGAGCGGCGTACGGACCTCATGGGCGACGATCGACATGAAATCGTCCCGCATGCGCACCGCCTGCTCAAGCTCGCCACGAGTGGCTTGCAACTGCTGGAGCAATTGCTCCTGCTCCCGGCGACTCTGCTCGAGAGCGAGCACCTGCTCCTTCATCGCCTTGCGCTGGCGATAGAGCTCGACGAAAACACTGACCTTGCTTTTGACCGCGTGGATGTCCAGGGGCTTGTGCAGGAAATCCACCGCGCCGCTTTCATAGCCGGTGAACGCATAGTTGCGCTCGCGACCGGCGGCACTGACAAAAATGATCGGGATACTGCGGGTCTTTTCCGTGCCGCGCATCAGCTCGGCCAGCTCGAAACCGTTCATGCCTGGCATCTGTACATCAATGATTGCCAGGGCAAAATCGTGTTGCAAAAGCAGCGACAGCGCTTCATCCGCCGACAAGGCCTTGAAGACCTCGCGGTCGTCGCGCTTGATCAGCGCTTCCAGGGCCAACAGATTCTCAGGCAGATCGTCGACGATCAGCAGTTTGGCTTGAATATCTCTTGGCATGTGGTTCATTCCAGCCCGGCCAGCAACTGGCCGATGCCCTGTAAAGTTAGGATATGGTCGGGCTCATGCAAACTAAGCGCCGCTTCCGGCATGGTGCGCACCTGCGCCTCCTGCGGGTCCTGGACGACAGTGATCCCGCCCAGCTCTTTCACCCTGGCCAACCCCCTGGCCCCGTCATTGTTGGCACCGGTCAGGACCACAGCCAGCAGGCGAGGACCATAGACATCAGCGGCCGACTCGAACAAGACGTCGATCGATGGCCGCGAATGGTGCACCGGCGCTTCAAGGCTCAGTGACAGGCTGCGATCAGCCTCGACCGACAAGTGATAACCGGGCGTCGCGACGTACAACGTGCCCGGGCGTATGTCTTGTTTGTCCCGGGCTTCTTCAACGGGTATCGCCAGGCGATGACGAAACACCTGGGCCAACTGGCTATTACGTTCGTCGGGCAAATGCAGCACCACCAGCACAGGCACGCTGAAGCCTTTGCGCAGGGGAGTGAAGATGTTGAGCAGCGCTTCGACGCCTCCGGCGGAAGCGCCGACTACGATGGCCTCGATCAGGGGCCTGGATCTGTCCGTCATTGGGCTCATAACTTGCGATAGATCCGTTCCTGTTTGACCAGCGGCTCGAACTGCTTGCCGAAAGCTGAAAAATCCAGTGTTTCCTTACTGCCCAGCACCAGGAAACCGCGGTGGCAGAGGGACTCGTGAAACAGTCCGAATGCGCGATCTTGCAGCTTTTTATTGAAATAAATCAATACGTTACGACATGAAATCAGTTGAGTTTCGGAAAACACACTATCCGTCGCCAGGCTGTGGTCGGCGAAGGTAACGTTCTGACGCAGGGTTTTGTCGAACATGGCGTAATCGTAGGCGGCCGTGTAGTAGTCGGCAAATGAACGCCGGCCCCCGGCGAGCTGGTAATTCTGGGTGTAGGCCCTGACATTTTCCAGAGAAAATATGCCTTGCTTGGCTTTTTCCAGAGAACGCGGGTTGATGTCCGTGGCGTAAATCAGCGTGCGATCCAGCAGTCCCTCTTCGCGCAGCAGAATCGCCATGGAGTAGACCTCTTCACCGGTACTGCAACCGGCGATCCAGATCTTTATCGAGGGATACGTCTTGAGCAGCGGCACCACTTCCTCGCGGATTGCCAGGAAGTGCGCAGGGTCGCGAAACATCTCGCTGACCGGTATCGTCAACAGTTGCAGCAGTTGCATGAACGCGCCCGGGTCGTGCAGCACGCGCTCTTGCAAGGCGGAGATGGTCTTGCATTCAAACTGACTCAACGCATGCAGGACCCGGCGCTTGATGGACGCGCCGGAATAGTCTCGAAAGTCATAGCTGTACTTCAGATAGATCGCTTCGATCAACAAACGAAGTTCGATGTCAGTGTTTCGTTCCACTAGATTCTTTCCATATTCGGCAACCACACGCGAATCAGTGAGAACAGGCGATCGAGGTCGATCGGCTTGGCCAGGTAATCGTTGGATCCCGCCGCCAGGCAGCGCTCCTGGTCATCCTTCATGGCCTTGGCGGTCACGGCGATGATCGGCAACTTGCGCCAGCGCGGGTCCTTGCGGATCAGCGCGGTGGCTTCAAAGCCGTCCATTTCGGGCATCATCACGTCCATCAGCACCAGATCGATATCCTCGACTTCGTTCAGGCGTTCGATCGCTTCGTAACCGTTACGGCCGATGACCACGACGGCGCCTTTGGCCTCCAGGGCGCTGGTCAGGGCGAAAATGTTGCGCACATCGTCGTCCACCAACAGCACCTTGCGGCCTTCGAAAACCTTGTCGCGGCTGCGGGCGGTCTGCAGCATGCGCTGTCGTTCATGGGACAACCGCGATTCGACTTTGTGCAGAAAGAGTGTGACTTCGTCCAACAGGCGTTCCGGCGAGCGCGCGCCCTTGATGATGATCGAGCGCGAGTATTTGCGCAGTTCGGTTTCTTCATCACGGGTCAGGTTGCGCCCGGTGTAGACGATCACCGGCGGAAACGAGCAGATCTCTTCGCTGGACATGCGCTTGAGCAAATCATTGCCGAGCATGTCCGGCAGTTTGAGGTCGATGATCATGCAGTCATAGACATGCGTGCGCAGCAGGTCCAGGGCCTGCTGGGCCAGGCCGACCGCGGTGATCTCGATGTCATCGTCGCCGATCAGCCGGGTAATGCTGTCGCGCTGCAAGTCATCGTCCTCCACAAGCAGCACGCGCTTGACCTTCTGGGTCAGCTTGGCTTCCAGGCGCGCAAAAACGTCCTTGAGCTCTTCTCGGGTCGTCGGTTTGACGGCATAACCGATCGCGCCCATGTGCATCGCCGCTTCGACGCGGTCCTCGACGGAAATGACGTGCACCGGAATATGCCGGGTCTGGGCCTGCTCCTTTAAGCGCTGCAACACGGTCAGCCCGGAATGATCCGGCAGACGCATGTCCAGCAGGATCGCGTCCGGGCTCAGTTGCAAGGCCAGGTCAAAGCCTTCGTCAGCGCCATGGGCGACCAGACATTGGTAGCCGAGTTCATGGGCCAGATCGAACAGGATCCGGGCAAACTTGGGTTCGTCTTCGATAACCAGAATGCAACGGGTATCGAAAGGCGCCTTGTCCCGGTCATCGGCGAATTGCGGGAGAGGGGGTTCCACCTCGGCGATCAGCGCCGGAGCCGGCACACGGGCCGGGGCCGGGACACTTGTCGTCGGGGTGAACGCCATCGGTTCGACAGTCGCCTCCCCTGGCTCGACATAACGCTCAGGCATTACCAGCGTGAACACACTGCCCTGCCCCGGCTCGCTGGACACCGAGATCGAGCCGCCGAGCAAAGTCGCCAGGTCGCGGGAAATCGACAACCCCAGGCCGGTGCCGCCGTAACGCCGATTGGTGGTGCCGTCGGCCTGGCGGAACGCCTCGAAAATACTCTGCTGCTGGTCGGCGGCGATGCCGATCCCCGAATCGCGCACCATGAACGCGATACCCGAGCCGGGCTGGCCGGCGATGGTCAGGCAGACGGAACCCTGCTCGGTGAACTTCACCGCATTGGACAACAGGTTCTTGAGCACCTGCTCCAGGCGCTGGCGATCGGTATACAGCATCGACGGCGCGTCAGGCTGCAACCGCACCTCGAAACTCAGGCCCTTGTCGGCCGCCAACGGTGTGAACATGTCCCGCAGCCCTTCGACCAGGCGAGGCACGCTGGTATTTTCCGGGCGCACCTCGAGTTTTCCGGCCTCGACCTTGGAAATATCCAGGATGTCGTTGATCAGGTTCAGCAAGTCATTGCCGGCGGAGTAGATCGACTCGGCAAACTTGACCTGTTCGTCGCTGAGGTTCCTCTGCGGGTTCTCTGCCAGCAGTTTGGACAGGATCAACGAGCTGTTGAGCGGCGTGCGCAGCTCATGGGACATATTGGCGAGGAATTCGGACTTGTACTTGCTCGAACGCTGCAGCTCTTCGGCGCGCTCCTGCAACTGGATCTGGGCCAGGTTCAGCTCGCTGTTCTTCTGGTCCATGGCGTCGCGCTGCTCGGCCAATTGCTCGTTGGTCTGCTCCAGCTCCTGCTGCTGGGCTTCCAGGTGGGCCTGGGATTCCTTGAGGATGCGCGACTGTTCTTCAAGCTCTTCGTTGGCGGTCTTGAGCTCTTCCTGCTGCACCTGCAACTCTTCGTTGAGCTGCTGGGTTTCGGCCAGCACTTCCTGCAGGCGCTGGCGGTAACGGGCCGCCTCGATGGAAGTACCGATGTTGCCGGCAACCAGTTCCAGCAACTCGATGTCCCGCCCGGTCAGGGGGCGCAGGAAGCCCAGCTCGATGACGCCATTGATGCGGTCGTCGTCACGGGTCGGCACCACCATGACGCAGTTGGGCAGCCCTTGGCCGAGCCCTGAGCTGACCCTGAGGTAATCGCGTGGTACGTCATCCAGACGGATGAGTCGGCCTTGGTGCACGGCCTGCCCGACGATGCCCTCGCCGTCCATGACCATCTGGTGTTGTTCGTCGTCTTCCCGGGACATGCCATAGGTAGCGATGCGCTTGAGCATGCCGTTTTCTTCCCGCGCATACAGTACGGCAACGACGCTGCCCAGGTACTGGGCGCAGAACTGCAGGATGTTGCGGCCCAACAGATTCAACGTCAGTTGGCCAAGCACCTGCTCGGCCAGTTGAGTCTGGCCGTTGCGCAGCCACGCCTGTTTTTCCAGATGCAAGGCGCTCTCTTGCTGGACTTTCAGGCTCGCGCTGTAGTTGCTCGACAGGGCCAGCAGATCGCGCCGCCCGACGTAGGCCAGCAACCCGCTGATGGCCGCGACGAAGAGCAAGTACAACGCAATGCTCCAGAGCGTGGTGGTACGCACCTGCTCGTTGCGCTCGGCGCGCAACTGCTGCTCGGTTTCAACGATGTCTTCGAAGGTCTTGCGGATCTCGTCCGTCAACCGTTTGCCGCGTCCTTTCTTCACCGCGCCGCGGTAGTCACCGCTGCTGCGTTGCAGGTCGATCATGCTCTGGGCGTAGTTGGCCCACTCCGTCTGGAGCGCCTGGACCTTATGCAGGCGATCGGTCTGGACGGGATTGTCGGCTGTCAATTCCAACAATGTATCCAAGGCCACGGCAATGCGTGGCTTGGCCACCTCGTAAGGGTCGAGGAAATGCTCATCGCCGCTCAGCAGGTAACCGCGCATGCCGGTTTCCAGATCGACGCTCAGCTTCAGCGCTTCATTGGCATTATTGATGACCCTGTCGGTATGCCCGACCCACTGGATCACCGACAGCAGATAAGTGATCAACACGATGAAAAACACCGCGCTGAGTGCGCCCATGCCCAGCGGCAGGCTGATGTTGCGGCTCAGGAGTTTGCGAAAACTTTGTTCGTCGACCGAAGACGAAGGAGTCATGGAAAAGGCCTTGGTGAACAGTTGAAGACGATGGAGTTTGCCCAAAAATACGGGTTGGATCCACACATCTGACCAGGCAATGCCACAATTTCCTGACGGTACGACAGGGTTATAAGGATGCGACTATCCTTGTCAGCTCTTGTACTATAGATCCTTTCTTGTACAAGCTCGGGAACTTGTAGCGCTTCGCGACTTACTCATGCATACGGCTACTTTTGCCGCGCCCCTACCGATTCCATCTTCCGAGAAGTCTATTATGTCCGTCCCTGCTTCTGACACCTCCCCCACCATCCTGGTAGTCGAAGACGACAACATCGTGCGCATGTTGATCGTCGACGTGCTGGAGGAACTGGACTACAAGGTGTTGGAGGCGGAAGGTGGCGAAGAGGCCCTGGTGCTTTTGAAGGATACGGACCGCCCCATCCACCTTATGATGACGGATGTCAGCATGCAGCCCATGGACGGCCGGGAGTTGGCAAAAGAAGCACGCTCCGTGCGACCGGGACTGCCCATCCTGTTCGCCAGCGGCTACGCCGAAAGCATCGATGTGCCGGAAGGCATGGACGTGATCGGCAAACCCTTCTCCATCGACCAACTGCGCGACAAGGTCAAAAAGATTCTTTCTTGAGCCCAGGCGCATTCTTGGTCACTATCGGCGCCCCGCGCGCCGACCGCGCCTGACCCGCCTCAAGGAATGTCCCTCATGTCTCATCCCACCGCCACCAAGGTCCTGGTGATCGGCTATGTCTGGCCCGAGCCACGCTCATCGGCTGCCGGTGGGCATGTCATGCAGTTATTGGAGGCTTTTCTCGGGCAAGGCTGGGACATTACTTTCAGCAGCCCGGCCAGGCCCGGGGAACACCGCGCCGACCTGATCGCCCTGGGCATCCGCGAGATACCGATCGAGCTCAATAGCAGCAGTTTTGACGCATTCATCGGCGAACTCGCGCCCGATGTCGTTCTGTTCGACCAGTACATGATGGAAGAACAGTTTGGCTGGCGAGTCGAGAAGCACTGCCCCGACGCCCTGCGCGTGCTGGAAACCTCCGATCTGCAAAGCCTGCGTCACGCGCGACACCAGCGCCTGAAGGATC
Source organism: Pseudomonas sp. AGC41 (assembly GCF_057334555.1). Taxonomy (NCBI): domain Bacteria; kingdom Pseudomonadati; phylum Pseudomonadota; class Gammaproteobacteria; order Pseudomonadales; family Pseudomonadaceae; genus Pseudomonas; species Pseudomonas sp. AGC41. Next base: position 1,898 of record NZ_JBHFJB010000082.1, on the reverse strand, counting down.
GTTTGAAGGTCGATGAAGCCTGCGAGGATTTCAGCGACCTGTTCGCCCCAGCCCTGCGCGAGGAATTCGAGCTGATGGCCGACACCGACCTGGCCAAACGGGAAATTGCCGCTCTGTATCGATGCGATCTGAACCTGATGGTGTCCGAAGTCGAGATCGAACTGCTGGTGGAGCACTTCAAGGTGCCCCGTGAACTGTTGCTTTGGTGCCCATTGATGCTCGACCTGCCTGAGCGGGCCTTCGTACCTTTCGAAGAGCGGGCGCACTTCCTCAGCATCGGCAATTTCCGCCATGCACCGAACTGGGACGCCGTACTCTGGATGAAAAATGCCGTGTGGCCGCTGATTCGCCAGCGACTGCCCGGTGCACAGCTGCATCTTTATGGCGCCTATACCCCGCCCAAGGCTGCAGCGCTGCACAACCCGGCCCAAGGCTTCCACATCATGAACTGGGCCGAGGACGCCTTGCAGGTCATGTCCGCAGCGCGCATCTGCCTGGCCCCCCTGCGTTTCGGCGCTGGCATCAAGGGCAAACTGATCGAAGCCATGCTCTGCGGCACGCCCAGCGTCACCACGCCCATCGGTGCCGAAGCCATGCACGCCGGCATGCCCTGGCCCGGTGTCATCGCGCAGAGCGCCGCGGACATCGCCAACGCGGCCGTGCAGTTGTATACCGACCCGCAACGCTGGGCCAATGCCCAGGACGCCGGGCTGGCTTTGCTGGCGGCGCGCTTTCGCCGGCAGGTCCACGGCCCGGCGCTGATCGACAGCATCAACGCCTGTCGCGCCGATCTGGCGCGACGCCGCCGGGACAACTTCACCGGCAGCATGCTGCGCCATCACCAGCACAAGAGCACCCAATACATGTCCCAGTGGATTGAAGAAAAGAACCGCAACAGCTGAACCGGCCTTCATCCCGGGGCTGGAACCCGGACGGCGAAGGGGGCATTATCCAGCGGCGATAACAACAAAAGCGCCAGGCCCATGACCCGCACAGCCAGAGTCACCGACCCTTCCTACGAGTTGATGGACGACCACAACGGGCTGTCCATCATTTATCGCCAGCACGGTTTTCCTTGCCCGCTGGTGCGCTGGCATTTCCACAAGGAATACGAGCTGCACCTGATCGTCGCCAGTTCGGGCAAGGTCTTCATCGGCGACTACATCGGCAATTTTTCCCCGCAGTCACTGTTCCTTACCGGCCCCAACCTGCCCCACAACTGGATCAGCCAGGTGGCGGAGGACGAAGTGGTGCCCAAGCGCGACATGCTGGTGAACTTCACCGATGAGCTGTTTGAAAGCGGCAACCAGGTGTTCGCCGAGCTCAAGACCCTCGCACCGCTGCTGGAACGTGCCCAGCACGGCATCGAATTTCGCTGCAAGCGCACCATCCGCCAGGCCATGACGTTGATGCAACGCATCGCCGATGCCCAGGGCATGAGCCGGCTGGGCTACTTTTTCATCCTGATGGAGCTGCTGGCGGCCTGCGAAGACTTCCAACTGCTTTCGGGCGCCACCACGCCACAGGCGGCGGACGAGCACAGCATTGACCGCACCAACCGCGCGGTGGATTACATCTTCGCCCACTACGCGCGGGAATTGCCCCTGGAAGAAGTCGCCGAGCACCTGGGCATGAAACCCACCTATTTCAGCCGCGTTTTCAAGCAAGCCACGGGGCGTTGCTTCATCGAATTCGTCAACCGACTGCGCATCAGCAAGTCCTGCGAGTTGCTGGCCGATGGCGATAAACCGGTGACCGATGTGTGCTTCGAGTCGGGCTTCAACAATATTTCCAACTTCAACCGGCGCTTCCAGCAACTCAAGGGCATGACGCCTTCTCATTATCGGCGGCTGGCGGTGCAGCGGTTGACCGAGCAGAACCAGGCCTGACCCTTGTGG
>NZ_JBHFJB010000081.1:194466-198844 GCF_057334555.1 Pseudomonas sp. AGC41 | reverse complement strand
TGATGGATCTCGGTGGTCGCCTTCCACAACAGGAACAGGCCACCGGCGATGAGGATCATGTCCTTCCAGGAAAAGGCCTGGCCAAGGATTTCGATGACCGGTTCCGTCAACTGCACAATGAACGCGATGGTGCTCAGCAGGCCCAGGCGCAGGATCAGCGCCATGCCGATACCGATCCGCCGCGCCTTGGCGCGATGCTGTTCGGGCAGCTTGTTGGTCAAGATCGAAATGAAGATCAGGTTGTCGATGCCAAGCACGATTTCCATGACGACCAGGGTGGCCAAGGCAATCCAGGCGGTGGGGCTGGCGGCAAGCTGTAACAGATAATCCATGGGTCAGTCCTGACTCGATATGACGGGGTTAGATGGTCTTGGTGGAGGATTCGGATTCTTCAGCGTCTTTCTCAGGCTCTTTTTTGGGGCTGATCAGCCCACCGGTAGCCTCGCTGATGGCCTGCTCGGCAGCCTTGTGAGTATCGTCGATTGCCTGCTTGGCCGTCTCGACTGCTTGTTCCTTGAGTTGCTGGGCCAACTGCTGGGCGCTCTTTTCCGCTTGTTCACAACCGACGAGCGCTATTGAAGACAGCGACAGGAAGGCTGCAAGACCCAAGGATTTATACGTCATGGACAGTGCCTCTTCAGAAAAAAGGATGGAGCACAAAGATGGCTCACCGATGGCCCGGCATTCTAGAGAGGGTAATACTTCAGGAAAATTCGTATTTTCAGCGGCTATACTTCGGTTTTTACGAATCGGCTAAAAGTCATGCTCAATTATCGACAGTTGCATTATTTCTGGGTGGTGGCAAAAACCGGCAGCATCGTGCGCGCCTGTGAGCAACTGAACCTGACCCCGCAAACCATCAGCGGGCAGATTTCCCTGTTCGAACAGACCTATAACATCAAACTGTTCCAGCGTGTCGGGCGCCAGTTGGAGCTAACAGAAGCCGGCCGCCAGACGTTGCCGTATGCCGAACACATGTTCCAGTTGGGCGGTGAACTGGAGCTGATATTGCGCGCCCAGCCCAACGAGCAGCAGACACTGTTTCGGGTCGGGGTGGCGGATGTCGTGCCCAAGTCCATCGTCTATCGGTTGCTGGCCCCGACCATGGAATTGAGCGAGCCGCTACGTATCACCTGTCGCGAGGACAAGCTTGAACGGCTGCTGGCGGACCTGGCGATCCAACGCCTGGACCTGGTAATTTCCGACAGTCCGATGCCGACTCACCTGGATATCAAGGGCTACAGCCAGAAGCTTGGAGAATGCGGGATCAGCTTTTTTGCCACCGCCGCGCTGGCCGACCGTCATGGGCAGGATTTTCCCCATGGCCTGCATGACGCCCCTCTGCTGATCCCGGGACCGGAAACCGTCGTACGCAGCCGCCTGCAACGCTGGTTCGCCGAACAACAGATCCAACCGCGGATCGTCGGCGAGTTCGACGACAGTGCGTTGATGCAGGCATTCGGCCAGTCAGGCAGCGGGATTTTTATCGGTCCCAGCGTGATTGCCGAAGAGGTCAAGCGCCAATATGGCGTGCAGGTCATCGGCCAGACCGAGGCGGTGAGCGAGTCGTTCTACGCCATCTCCGTGGAACGCAAGGTCAGCCACCCAGGCATCGTCGCGATTGCCGAAGGAGCACGCCGCGAGCTGTTCAGCGCCTAGCAATCAGCGCAGGCATTGCGCGGCTTGAACGTCATCAGCAACAGCGCCAGCAGGATCGATACCAGAATGAATCCGGCCGCGGCGAAACCGACGCTGCCCAGGCCCAGGGTATCGATGACCCGACCGCCCACCAGCGCCCCCAGGCCAATGCCGAGGTTAGCCCCGGCGATGTTCAGCGACGCGGCAAACGCCGGTGCTTCTGGGGCTGCTTTCATCAACCGCACATGGCTGACCAGGAACAGCGCCGCCTGAGTCACGCCCCAGATACCCATCGCGGCGGCCAACCCCAGCGTCGAATGAATGCTCGGCACCAGCGCCACCATGCCGCAGATCATGAACAGGCAGAACACCATTGAGGCGCGCAGCGGATGCCGGTCTACCGCGCGACCACCCAGGGAGTTGCCGAGCAGGCCTACGGCCCCGAAGCCCATCAGACACCAACCCACAAGCGTACCGTCGAACCCGGCCAGGCGTTCGAGGATATCCGCCAGATAGGTATAGGCGGTAAACATGCCGCTGAATACCAGGATCGACAGCAGCACATGCCCCTGCATCAGGGGGCTGCGCAGGATCTTGAATTGCGAGCGAAAGCTCACTTGATGCTGGTGCAGATTGGTTTTCGGCAGGTAGATAAGCAGCAGCAGTGCCTTGGCAAACGCGATGACCGCCAGGATCGCAAAAGCGCTGCGCCAGCCGAATGCGTCGGAGATCAGCGTGCCGACCGGAATGCCGAATACCGTGGCACAGACGATACCGAAGCCGATCCGCGCGATGGCTCGCCCGGCAAACTGCGGCCCGACGATGTCCACCGCGGTTTCACTGGCCAGCGCCCAGAATACCGGCAGACCCAAAGCCGGGACCAACCGGGCGACGGCCATGACCCAGATGTTCGGCGCCAGCGCCGCCAAAGTGTTGGCCAAGCCGAACATCACCAGCACGCTGATAAACAGCCGACGCCGCTCGACACGGGCAAACCACGCGGTCAGGAACGGCCCGAACGCCGCGACAGTAAACGCGAACAACGTCACCAGCAGTCCGGCCTGAGGGATGGTGACTTGCAGGTCTCGGGCGATGGCTGGCAACAGACCGACAATGATGAATTCCGTGGTCAGCACCGTGAAGCCGGCGGCGGACAACAGGAAAATGGGCAACAGCATGCAGAACTCCAACAAAACGACGACACCAGCGTTAGCCCAAGGGCCCGCTGGAAAACAAATGAGATGAGAGTGGCAAAGCCTAACAGATTGGGGCCGTCAGAAAAACGCAGATAAACAGGCAGGTGACGGATCGTCACAGGTCCGTCAGATTTTTCGCCGGGCTGTGATAAAGTCCGCGGCCTGCAAAAGCTCCACACTCTTTTCGGTCCCGATCATGCGGCCTGCCCGCTTGTTGCCCTGATTGACGGACCGTTGCACATAAAAAATCAGAGATACCGTCATGACTGCTGTGTCCTCTTCCCTTCTGCACCGCTTCAAACGCACCAGCCTGGTGACGCAAATTGTCATCGGCCTGATCGCCGGCATTGTCCTGGCGTGGCTGGCCCCTGACGTGGCGAAATCCACCGCGTTCATCGGCAAGGTCTTTGTTTCGGCGCTCAAGGCCGTGGCGCCGATCCTGGTGTTCGTGCTGGTCATGGCGTCGATCGCCAACCATAAGCACGGCCAGGAAACCCATATCCGCCCGATCCTCTTCCTTTATCTGCTGGGCACTTTCGCTGCAGCCGTGGTCGCGGTCATCGCCAGCACGCTGTTCCCTTCGAGCCTGGTGCTGAGCGCCCAGGACGTTGCCGTTACCGCGCCCGGCGGGATCAGTGAAGTGCTGCAGAGCCTGTTGCTCAGCGTGGTGGACAACCCCGTTCGAGCGCTGATGGACGGTAACTTCATCGGCATCCTGGCTTGGGCCATCGGCATGGGCATTGCCATTCGTCATGCTGGCGAAACCACGCGCACCGTACTCGAAGACCTGTCCAATGGCGTGACCGTGATTGTACGGCTGGTCATCCGCTTCGCCCCGCTGGGTATTTTCGGCCTGGTGGCCTCGACCCTGGCCACCTCCGGCTTCGGTGCGCTGCTCGGTTACCTGCACCTGTTGACCGTGCTGATCGGCTGCATGCTGTTCGTGGCATTGGTGGTCAACCCGCTCATCGTGTTCTGGAAACTGCGTCGCAACCCCTTCCCGCTGGTGTTCACCTGCCTGCGTGAAAGCGGCATCACCGCGTTTTTCACACGCAGCTCGGCGGCGAACATTCCCGTGAACCTGGAGCTGAGCAAGCGCCTCGGCCTGCACGAAGACACCTACTCGGTCTCGATCCCGCTGGGCGCCACCATCAACATGGCCGGGGCCGCCATTACGATCACCGTATTGACGCTGGCGGCCGTGCATACACTGGGCATCGTGGTGGATGTGCCCACGGCCGTGCTGCTCAGTGTCGTCGCCGCCATCTGCGCCTGCGGCGCGTCCGGGGTCGCCGGCGGCTCGCTGTTGTTGATCCCCCTGGCGTGCAGCCTGTTTGGCATCCCCAGCGAAATCGCCATGCAAGTGGTCGCGGTCGGGTTCATCATCGGCGTGCTGCAGGATTCAGCTGAAACCGCGCTGAATTCCTCCACGGATGTGTTGTTCACGGCGGCGGCTTGCCTGGGTGAAGAAGAGCGGGCGCGGCGCACTGCATAAACCGTGCGTCTTCATCGCGAGCAGGCTCGCTCCCACAAGGTCCCTGTGC
>NZ_JBHFJB010000081.1:193244-194427 GCF_057334555.1 Pseudomonas sp. AGC41 | reverse complement strand
CCCCCGAAGCGGCGCAACAGGCGCCGATGCCTGACAGGCAGCCACAAAAAAGCCCGGAACGGCTCGCACCGTCCCGGGCTTTTTCATGCTTGAGGGTTTAGAACGCGCCCATGTAATCACGCTTGCCTACTTCGACGCCGTTGTGACGCAGCAGTGCGTAAGTGGTGGTGACATGGAAGAAGAACTGCGGCAGGCCGTAGGTCAGCAGGTAGGTTTGACCGCTGAAGCGTTTTTCCTTCGGAGTGCCCGGACGGGTGACGATTTCGATACCTTCCTTGCCATCGATCTGCTCGGGACTGATGCCGTCGATGAAAGCCAGCACCTTGGCGATCAGCGCTTGCAGCTCAGCGAAGGTGGTCTCGCTGTCGTCGTATTTCGGCACTTCGATCTCGGCCAGGCGCGCGGACACGCCCTTGGCGAAGTCGACGGCGATCTGCACCTGACGCACCAGCGGGAACATGTCCGGGAATAGGCGTGCTTGCAGCAAAGCGTTCGGATCGATGTTTTTCGCGGTGGCGTGGGCTTCGGCCTTGTTCAGCACATCGCTCAGGGCGTTGAGCATCTGTTTGAAAACCGGGACAGAGGCGGCGTACAGGGAAATGGTCATGGCGATCTCATGCGGGTGGTAGAAGAAAACAAATCAAACGTGGGCGATTATAGCCACGGCTTGTTGCGCGCCTTGTCTTTTATTACGCAAGGATTAGGCTAGGCGGCTTCCACGGCATAGGGAACGCGCAATGAGCATCGAAGAACAAAGCCAGGCCGAAGAACCACGGCTCAACAGCACGGAAATCCGCATCCTCGGCGCCTTGATCGAAAAACAGGCCACCAACCCCGAGACCTACCCCCTCACCCTCAACGCGCTAGTGCTGGCCTGCAACCAGAAGACCAGTCGCGAACCGGTGACCAACCTCAATCCGGGCCAGGTCGGCCAGAGCCTGCGGGCCCTGGAAGGCCGCGGTTTTACCCGGCTGGTCATGGGCAGCCGCGCCGACCGCTGGGAACACCGGGTCGACAAGGCGCTGGAGCTGGTGCCGGCCCAGGTGATCCTGATGGGATTGCTGTTCCTGCGCGGCCCACAGACCGTCAATGAACTGCTGACCCGCAGCGGCCGCATGCATGATTTCGAAGACACCGAGCAGGTCGTGCATCAGCTTGAGCGCCTGATCGCCCGAGGCCTGGC
>NZ_JBHFJB010000081.1:162769-193184 GCF_057334555.1 Pseudomonas sp. AGC41 | reverse complement strand
CCCGCCCGGCCAGCGTGAAGACCGCTACATGCATGCCATGGGCGACCCCGCGGACATCGAGGCCATCCTCGCCGCTCGCCAGCACCCGGTAGAACGCGGTGGCGCCGGCAGCGGCGTGTCACTGGAACGCCTTGAAGAGCTCGAAGCGCGGATCGCCGCGCTGGAGGAGCGTCTGGCGCGCCTGGAGTGATCAGGACCGGGCGAAAGCCACGGCCTTGTCGAATTGTTCCAGGTTGGGTCGCACGCCCGTGTACAGCACAAACTGCTCCAAGGCCTGGATCGCGATCACCTCCAGCCCGGTGATGACCCGCTTGCCTTCTGCCCGGGCCCGGACGATCAACGGCGTTTCCGATGGAATCGCCACTACATCGAATACCGTCTCGGCTGCGACGAGGGCATCGGGCTCGAACGCCAGGTGGTCCGCTTCAGGACCACCGGTCATGCCGATCGGCGTCACGTTGATCAGCATTTGTGGCCGGCGAGCGCCCAGCTCGGCTTGCCATTCGTATCCCAGCGAGTCGGCCAGGGCTCGGCCGGTGGTTTCGTTGCGGGCGACAATCAGGCCATTTTTATAGCCGCCATCGCGCAAGGCACTGGCGACCGCCTTGGCCATGCCGCCGCTGCCACGCAGGGCGAACGTCGAATCCTTGGGTACGGCATGGGTTTGCAGCAATTGGGCGACGGCAATGTAGTCGGTATTGTAGGCCTTCAGATGGCCGTCGGTGTTGACGATGGTGTTGATCGACTGGATCGCGGCGGCGGAAGGATCCAGCTCATCCACCAGGGCGATGCAGGCCTCCTTGAACGGCATCGACACGCCGCACCCGCGGATGCCCAGGGCGCGAATGCCACGCACCGCACCCGGCAGGTCGCGACTGCTGAACGCCTTGTAATAGAAATTCAGGCCCAATTGTTCATAGAGGTGATTATGAAAGCGCAGGCCGAAATTGCCCGGGCGCCCCGATAGTGACATGCACAGCTGGGTGTCTTTGTTGGGATTCATCTGCATGCTCGTCTCCTTGAAACACTTTCGGATAAACGCGATCGCCGTTCCGACCGGTCCTGTTCGATGCTCAGACCTCGGGCGCAGCGCAGCGACTCGCCATCCGCTGTAAAAAGATCAGCCACAGACCTTACACAATATTTACCCAATGGCGGTGCAAATACGGGGAAAATCGCTGTCAGAGCAAGTATCCCCGCGCCCTAATCGGGTCTGTCGCAGGCCACAGGCGCCGGGGCTGGAACGAGGAATCGCCATGAAACGCAAACTTCCCATCATCGCCCTGCTCGTGGGGGCACTCGCGGTCACCGGCCAGGCATCCGCCCATGGTCGCGGTGGTTGGGAGGGTCCCGCGGTGTTTGGTGCGATCGTCGGCTCGGCCATTGTCGGCTCCGCGCTCATCAACCGCGACCGACCGGTTTATGTCGAGCAACCGGTGTATGTCCAGCCACAACCGGTCTACGTCCAGCAGCCTGTCTATGTGCAACAACCGCCACCGGTCTATTACGCGCCGCCACCGGTATACATCGAGCGCCCGGTCTACTATCGCCCGGCGCCGGTGTATTACGGGCCACCACGGGGCTATTACTATGGCCCGCCGCGCGGCCATTACGGTCGCTGGTAGTCCGCTCAGGGGTCATAAAAAAGCAGCCGGTGATCGATGATCACCGGCTGCTTTTGTTTTTACTCTTGCGATTGCCAGATCAGACGTGCTCGCTGCTCTTCAACCGCACCGGGCCGTGCTCTTCCGGCGAATGAGCGGGTTCCGCCACCACCGGAATCTCGTTGCCATCGCAGTCATGCAATTTCCCATCGCTGAAATAATCGCCTTCACGCAGTGCAGCCAGGTCCTGGTAGCGCAGCACCCGCTCGGTACCGGCGGCGAAAACTGACTGCTGGTCGGAGTTGCCGGTGGTGAAATGATTGAACGCCAGGTTCAGGATAATCGCCATGATCGCCGAAGAACTGATCCCCGAATGGAAGATCGTCGCGAACCAGCTGGGGAAATGGTCGTAGAAGTTCGGTGCGGCGATCGGGATCATGCCGAAGCCAATGGAAGTGGCGACAATGATCAGGTTGACGTTGTTGCGGTAGTCGACCTTCGACAGGGTTCGGATACCACTCGCGGCAACCGTGCCGAACAGCACGATGCCGGCACCTCCAAGCACCGAGGTCGGCACGGCGGCGATCACCCGTCCCATGAACGGCAGCAACCCGAGCACGACCAGGAACACCCCGCCGGTAGCCACGACAAAACGGCTCTTGATGCCGGTCACCGCCACCAGCCCGACGTTCTGGGCAAAAGCACTCTGGGTGAAGGAGCCGAAGATCGGGGCGATCATGCTCGATAGCATGTCGGCTCGCAGACCATTGCCCAGACGCCGGGAATCGACCTTGGTGTCGATGATTTCCCCCACCGCCAGGATGTCAGCGGAGGTTTCCACCAGCGTCACCATGATCACAATGCACATCGACAGGATCGCGGCGATATGGAACGTCGGCATGCCGAAGTGGAACGGCGTTGGAAACCCGAACATCGGGCCTTCGCTGACGGACGAAAAATCCGCCATGCCGAGGAATACCGCGATGACGGTGCCGATGACCATTGCCAGCAGGATCGACAGGCGGGAAATCGTCGCACTGCCCATTTTGCTCAGTACCAGCACCAGCACCAGCGTCAGCGCAGCCAGGCCGATGTTCGCCATGCTGCCGAAATCCGCGGCGTGGCTGTTGCCGCCCATGGCCCAGCGCGCCGCCACCGGCATCAGCGTCAGGCCTATGGTAGTGATGACAATGCCGATGACCAGCGGCGGGAAGAACCGGGTGATGCGCGAGAATACTGGAGTGATCAGCAAGCCGATCAGGGACGCCGCGATTACCGCACCAAGGATGGCCTGGAAGCCCCCTTCCCCGCCGGTTCCGACGATCGCCACCATGGTCGCGACGCCGGAAAACGAAACGCCCTGCACCAGCGGCAGCTGGCAGCCAAAGAACGGCAGGCCGAGCGTTTGCAGCAACGTCGCCAGCCCTCCCGCGAACAATGACGCCGCGATCAGCAGCCCGATGTCCGCCGGTGACAAGCCGGCCGCCTGGCCGATGATCAAGGGCACCGCGACGATGCCGCCGTACATGGTCAACACATGTTGCAGGCCGTAAGCCATATTCGCGCCGACGCCAAGGTTTTCGTCCTCGGGCCGTGGGAGTGAAACATGGGGCGTTTTCATGGTTCGGGGGTTCCCTGTTTTTTGTTATGCGCACACTGTATTCAAAACTCAGGACAAATGTCCATAGAGTTGTATACAACTTGTCGCGCACGGATCACCTACAAGGTTGCAAATCCCGAACCAGTTCGCATTCAACTTCGCGCTATCAGCCCTTCCGCCGCCGGCCGCAGCAGTTCCCGTGGCGGCACCCGTAGCCCGAACTCCGTCTCCAGCAGGTCGATCAACTCGTCGGCGTCCATGATTGTGCGTCGCTCGCTTTCGTGCCCGATCCGATGCACGGCATAGCTGTTGCCGTTGAGGGTCTTGCGCCAACCGTCACCCGTGCGGGCGACCATCAACCGCTCCTTGAACGGGGAATCCGGATGACTGCAGACGTACCAATTGCCGACGATGTAATCGATTTCTTCCTGGCGCTGCAGGTCGAACAGGTACATCGGCCGCCATTCGCCCCCTACGTTGGCGCGCAGCATGTAGCCGTCTTCAGTGGTCTCGATGCGGTACGGCTCGTGAGGAGTGGCCTGGACCTCGCGACTGTCCAGCAACAGTGGCGCGGTCGGCACCATGCCACCGAAGCCGACGTCGGTTACATGGCGCACGCCGTCAAGCGTCACCAGGCTCAAGCGATGGGTGCGTGCGGTCCAGGCGCCTTCAGGCGCGTTCATCACCACTCGTCCGGTGATACCACGGGCCTCGAAGCCCAGGTCCTGCAAAAGGGCCAGGAATAGCTGATTGAGCTCGTAGCAATAACCGCCGCGCCCTTGCTCGAAGATTTTTCGTTCCACCGACTCAAGGTCGATCGGCACCGGCTGCCCCAGCAGGGTCGAGAGGGTTTCGAAGGGGAACTCGGCCGTATGACGCCACTGCAACTGGCGCAACGAATCGAGCGTCGGGGGTGGCGCCGTGTCGAAACCCAGGCGCCGCAGATAACGACCGCAATCACTCAGTCGAGGTTGGTTCATGGGGTGTCCTTTCCTGTTCAGGTGCAGGGCTTGTGCAGGCACCCCGCCGTTGGCACAGGTATAAGGCATTTCCCCTGGGTGGACAATGATCCGGCGGCTTCAACGGCGCTTGCGCGAAGACAGACGAATCCAGGTCGGGGCATGGTCGCTGGGGTGTGGCTGGTTCCTGACCCAGGCATCCACCCCCGCCTCGCTCAGGTAGGCACTGGCGACGGGGTTGAGCAACAGGTGGTCGATACGTAGCCCGGAGTTTTTTTGCCAGTGCTGGCGGAAATAGTCCCAGAACGTATAGATCCGTTCCTCCGGGTAGAGATGACGCAACGCATCCGTCCAGCCCTGGTCCAGCAGGCGCTGATACCGCTCGCGGCTTTCCGGCTGCAACAGTGCATCCTTGAGCCAGGAGCGTGGGTTGTAGATATCGAAGTCCGTGGGCACCACGTTGTAGTCGCCCGCCAGCACCACTGGATGGTCGCTGGCTTGTAGCCCTTGGGCGTAGTCGATCAGCCGTTCGAACCAGGCCAGCTTGTAGTCGAACTTCGGACCCGGCTGTGGATTGCCGTTAGGCAGGTAAAGGCAACCTACCAGGACGCCGTGCACGGCCGCCTCGAGATAGCGGCTGTGATTGTCTTCATCTCCGCCCGGCAGGCCGCGCCGACTCTCCAGCGGTTGCGCATCGCGGGCCAGGATGGCGACGCCATTCCAGGAAGCCTGGCCATGCCAGATCGCCCCGTACCCAGCCGACTCCAGCTCCGCCGCCGGAAAATCCTTGTCCGCCGCCTTCAACTCCTGCAAGCAGGCGATGTCGGGTTTCTCGCGCCCCAGCCATTCCAGCAGGTTAGGCAGCCGAGCCCGGATGCCGTTGATATTGAAAGTCGCGATTCGCAGCTTTTTCATGGGCAGGCAACTCGAAAAACCAAAGTACTAGCTGTGACCGATGACAAGCCGCGGAGGTTGCAACAACCGCTCAGGAGCCGGTTTTCGGCAGGGGCGGAGCGCTCTCCAGCAGATGCGCGAACGCCTGCTTGTCAATGGGGCGGCTGAGAAAATACCCTTGCACTTCGTGGCATTCATCCGAGCCCAGCGTGCCCAGTTGAGCCAGCGTTTCGACACCTTCGGCGGTGACCGTCAGGCCCATGGCCTTGCCCAGGTTGATGATCGCCTGGACCACGGCGCGGTCGTTGCTGCTGTTGCTCATAGAGGCGATGAAGCGCTTGTCGATCTTGATGCCATCGAATGGATAGGTACGCAAATAACCGAGCGACGAATAGCCGGTACCAAAATCGTCCATGTTCAAGCGCACCCCCAGTTCCTTGAGCGCATTCATGACCTGAAGCGCACCGTCTACATCGTTCAGCATGACGTTCTCGGTGATTTCCAGTTCCAGGCGACTCGCCGGGAAGTGGGTATCGATCAACACCTGGCGCACGTCCTCGACCACGTCGCTGCGTTCGAATTGCGCAGGTGAGAGGTTGACCGAGACCATCAGCTCGCCCGGCCAGGTCAACGCAGTTTCGCAGGCCTCGCGTAACACCCAACGCCCAAGCGGGACAATCAGGTCGGTTTGCTCGGCCAGCGGGATAAACGCGTCGGGGCCCAGCAAGCCCTGGGTCGGATGTTGCCAGCGAACCAGCGCCTCGACAGCGACGATGGTCTTGCCATCCACGGTATAGCGAGGCTGAAAATGCAGGATGAACTCATGTTTCTTCAATGCCTGGCGAAGGTCGCTTTCCAATTGGCGACGATGCTGGATCTGATCGTTCATGTGCGAGGCGAAGTAGCACCAGGTCTTCTTGCCCTCGGATTTGGCCTGGTACAGGGCGATGTCGGCGCAGCGGATCAACTCGCCCGGCACATAACCTTGGCGCCGGCTTACGGCAATGCCGATGCTCGCGCCAATGTGCAACGAATGGGTCTCGTAGTGGATCGGTCGCTGCAAGCTGTCGATCAGCCGTGCGCAAAACCGGTCGATTTCGGTCGAGTGCTCCACCCCGCTGAGCACCACCACGAACTCATCTCCACCCAGGCGCGCCACCAGATCGTGCTCGCGGGTACAGTCGCGCAGGCGCTGGGCCACTTCCAGCAGCACCGCATCGCCGGCCGGGTGGCCCAGTGAATCGTTGATCGGCTTGAAGTTATCCAGATCCACCATCAGCAAGGCCAGCGGTACGGAATGCTCCTTGGCAAGCAATGCATCGTCCAGATGCCGGGCCAACTTGTTGCGATTCGGCAGGCCGGTCAGCGCATCGTGCATCGACAGATGCTGGACCTGGGCATGGGCGGCCACTTCATCGGTGATGTCGCTGGCGGTGCCGCGATAGCCCGTTACCACAGCCTTGGCGTAGATCGGCCGCGCCGATACCCGACAGAATCGCAACTGTCCGGAATGGTCGCGGTAGGAACACCGCAGGTTGCTGGCGCTCTGCTCTTGAACCAGTTTGCCCAACCACAAGGCAATCGGCGTGGTGTCGCAATACAGCAACTGTTCGATGTCCTGACCCAGCCATTGCTGATCGGAAAAGCCGGTGACCGTGTTGAAACGCCCCGACAGATAAGTGATGCGTTGCTCGCTGTCGATCTCCCATATCCAGTCCGACGCCGCCTCCGCCACGGCGCGGAAGCGCTCTTCGCTCGCTTCGAGCGCCTGTTTCGACGTTTCCAGGTTGTCGTAGCTGGCATCCACCTGTCGAGCGGTGCGCATGGCATAGCGAAAAAAATACGCCGTGAGCAGCGCCAGGATCAGCAACGCGCCACCCAATGGTGGGACCAGGGACCACAGCAGCTGCTGGCCTGGCCGCTCCAGTCGGGACACCAGGCTGTAACCTGTGCTATCCAGCGGCACGGCTGGTTGACCAGGCGCCAGCGCCGTGTCTTTCACCAGGTTCAATTCGTTCAGGCCGTAGCTCTTGCCTACCTTGCGAAGCTTGACCGGCGTCAGTTGGTCGACAAAAAGCAGCACCGAAGTCCCCGTAGCCTCGACTTTGGGACGTTCGTCGTTGGGCAGGATCACCGAAGCCGTCACAATGGCGGGCCAGCCTTCGAACAAGGTGTAGCGGATCATCGGCCTGGTCAGGTCCGGTTGCGCCTGGAGCTGATCGACGAGGTCCCTCAGCGGCGTATCGATATAGGCCGTGGCCTCTGCCTGGACATGTTGTCCGCGCACCACGGCATATTTGGTGCGTTCGCGGTCGATGACGAATACCCCTTCGTACTCATCGTTGGTGAACAGAGTCTTGCCCATGTTGTGTTCGGCATAGGCCCACTGCACATCGACCTCACCGTTGAGGCGTTCATAGGCGGTGGTCCAGTAGGCGTAACTGGCCATGTAGTTTTTCGAGGCGGTGATGCGATTCTCAAGCGCGCGTTCGATATAGAAGTGGGTCTTGCCCACGTCGTCCGCATCAAGCTTTTGCGCAATATTGAACAGCGCGGCGACGGCCATCAGGACGCCCATTACGAACAACACGCCAACCGCTACCACCAGGCGACGGGTAATCGGCGTGTGACGTGTGACGTCAGGGGAGATATCGGCAGCGGAATCCATTGATCTGCTCCTGTCCTTTCGGCGTTGGCTTCGCCGTGCAAACTTCACTGCATGAACCGCGTTGGGCCTGGATTTGCTTAACCTTAGCAGCCACTGCCGCGCCAGTTGGCGACCCTACAGAGTTTGACGAAAAGGGCTACGCGTCACCTACGTGTCAAATAATGGACATTGAGCCAGCGCCGATGATTCCAATGGATCTCAGCGATCAGAACGCTCCAGCGCCTCGAACGCGTGCTCCCTGGACAAAGCCGCGACACAGTTACGACCGCTGTGTTTGGCCTGATACAGGGCCGCATCGGCTCGCTGGATGAAGACTTCTGTACTGTCCAGACTGCTGGGCACGAAGGCATGGCAACCCAGGCTGACCGTCAGGTAGCCGGAGGGGGCGGCCGAATGGGTGATCTGTTTATCGATGACGCTACGGCGGATCTGTTCGGCCAATGCCATGGCGCCGTGCAGGTTCGTATCGGGCAGCAGGACGGCAAACTCTTCACCACCATAACGCACCGCCAGGTCAGCCTTGCGATGGCAGCAGTCCTTGAGCACCTTCGCCACTTCCGCCAGGCAATGATCACCCGCGACATGTCCGTAGGTGTCGTTGTAGCGCTTGAAAAAATCAATATCGAGCATGATCAGGCTCAAGGGGCTGTGCTGGCGGGCGCCTCGACCGAATTCGTTGCCCAGGGCCCGCTCGAACAGCCGGCGGTTCGCCAGTCCGGTCAGGCTGTCATGGGTGGCGATCAGCTCCAAGGCTTGCTGGGCTTTGCGCAGGTCCGCTTCGATCCGCTCGCTGTTACGCACCTGATGGACGAAAACCCAGCCAAACAGGCAGATACCCAGCACCA
Source organism: Pseudomonas sp. AGC41 (assembly GCF_057334555.1). Lineage (NCBI taxonomy): Bacteria > Pseudomonadati > Pseudomonadota > Gammaproteobacteria > Pseudomonadales > Pseudomonadaceae > Pseudomonas > Pseudomonas sp. AGC41. The sequence goes on along the minus strand of NZ_JBHFJB010000081.1, from coordinate 184,614 downwards.
CCAAGGCCACGATCAGGCTCGATTGCACCGCCCGGTCATACCAGCCTGCAAGGATAGCGGGCTCAGACATCGCCGCAATGACCACCAATGGGTAGGCTTGCAGGTGTCGGTGGCCATAAAGCCTGACGATGTCATCGGTGGCGGAGCGGATCATTTCCTCATCGGACGCCCCCACCGTCGGGTCGTGTTGAAAAATGTGATGTCGCGCCATGGACGCACCGACCAGCGCCTCGTCGAACGGCCGCCGCGCCAGCAAGGTCCCATCGGACAACGCCAGGGCCATCTCGCCTTTGTCATCGAGGTTGAAACTCTTCAGGAACTGGTCGAAATACGACATTTTGATCCCGGCCAGCAGCACGCCCTGGAAATTACCCTTGCGGTCATTCAGCCGGCGGGAAACGGGAATTATCCATTCGCCGTTCTGCCGGCTGCGGATCGCCGGGCCGATATGAGCGACCAGCGAGGCATTCTCGCGGTGAAACTGGAAATATTCGCGATCCGCGATGCCTGATCCCCGGTGCAGCTTTTCAAACGAGGTGATGACCCACTGGCCGTTCTTGTCGAACAGAAACAGACCATGCAGTTGTTCCAGAGATTGCACGCGCCGGGCGAAGGTCTGTTGCAGCCGCGCGCGCACCGCCGGGCCGTAGCCATCGATCTGGATCCAGTCCGCCAGGCTGCCGAGCACGAGATCGGCCTGCAGGAAAGTATCCTGGGCCTGCTGGGCCATGGCACGGGTAAGGTTGCCCGAAGCAATCCGCGCCGACTCCAGGTCGTGACGACGGGATTGCTCCAGTTGCAGATAGAGCAAACCGCAGAGGCACAGGCACACCGTCGCGATAAACGCCACCGCAGCCTTGAGCAACGGCAGGCGCTTGAGGGTGCCGCCGGGCGCATGGAGCGGATCATTGATGGGGATAGACAAGCGAATTCCTGAAGAGGGCAAAGCATGAGCAGATTGCTCAAAGCCCCTAATATTCGTGAGCTTAGCGTACCGCTTGGAGGGCGGCAATTTGCCGATGAGACGAAGTCGATGGATGGCTTGGTGGATCCAAAAAACCACTCATCATTTGGCTTAAATGCCGCCCTCGAAGCGTTTTTTACACGCAAACCTTAACCGGGGACTATCTAAAACGTGTCTCGCCCCATAACTTAGGTGGCCTTGATACCCAGGGCCCGCGGACCATGAGCACTCCGAACCAAAGCGCTGTTGATCACCTACAGACCAGACCGTCGACCGTCAGCCTGCGAGCGGCCTTCTGGTTCTGGCTGAAACTGGGTTTCATCAGCTTCGGCGGACCGGCGGGCCAGATCTCGATCATGCATCAGGAATTGGTCGAGCGTCGGCGCTGGATCTCTGAACGGCGCTTTCTCCACGCCTTGAACTATTGCATGCTGCTGCCCGGCCCCGAGGCCCAGCAACTGGCGACGTATCTGGGCTGGCTGATGCATCGAACCTGGGGCGGAGTAATCGCCGGGGCGCTGTTCGTCCTGCCTTCGCTGTTCATCCTCATCACATTATCCTGGCTATACGTCGCCTTTGGCGAAGTGCCGGTGGTGGCCGGCATTTTTTATGGCATCAAGCCCGCCGTGACGGCGATCGTCGTGCATGCCGCGCACCGGATAGGCGCGCGCGCGCTCAAGAACAACTGGCTGTGGGCAATCGCCGCCGCGTCGTTTACGGCGATCTTCGCCTTCAACGTACCCTTCCCGCTAATCGTACTGGGGGCGGCAGTCATCGGTTACTTCGGCGGTCGCTGGGCACCGGAAAAATTCAGCCTGGGCGGCCACGATGCCAGGCGCAAGTCGTTCGGCCCGGCCCTGATCGATGACGATACACCGACCCCGGAACACGCTCGTTTCAGTGCCACCCGCCTGGCCCGACTGCTGATCGTCGGGGCGCTGCTGTGGATTCTGCCGATGGGCCTGTTGACCGCGATGTTTGGTTGGGAAGGAACCTTGACGCAGATGGCCTGGTTCTTTACCAAAGCGGCTCTGCTGACTTTTGGCGGCGCGTATGCAGTTCTGCCCTACGTGTATCAAGGCGCCGTCGGACATTTCGGCTGGCTGACACCGACCCAGATGATTGACGGCCTGGCGCTGGGCGAAACCACTCCGGGACCGCTGATCATGGTGGTCGCGTTCGTCGGTTTCGTCGGGGGTTACGTAATGCAGGTGTTCGGCCCCGAAAAGGCGTTTCTGGCGGGTGCGGTTGCGGCCACGCTGGTGACCTGGTTCACCTTCCTGCCCTCGTTCCTGTTCATTCTGGCCGGCGGTCCGCTGGTGGAATCGACCCATGACGAATTGAAATTCACCGCGCCGCTGACAGCGATCACCGCGGCGGTGGTGGGGGTGATTCTCAACCTCGCCTGCTTCTTTGGTTACCACGTGCTCTGGCCCAAGGGCTTCTACGCAGCACTGGACTGGCCATCGGCAATCCTTGCAGTCGCGGCGTTCATTGCATTGTTCCGCTATAAACGCGGCGTCATCCAGGTGTTGCTGGGCTGCGGCCTGGCCGGGCTGGCGGTGCATCTGCTGCGCTAAGAGAGGCGCTTGCGTCGGATCAGCGGCCACGCCCGGGGCCGCTGACAGCAAGAAAATTGAACGGGCCTTTGCCACCTGTGAACTAACCAGGTTCATGGCCCGGCCGGTGCGGTCAGGGCACAACCTGAACAGAAATGGCACAGGTGATCCATCCATGGACTCAAGCTCCCTCGATATTTTTACCGACACCCAGGTACTGGGCATTTCCATCGCTAATTGGCTGCTGGCACTGAGCGTGATGACGGTGAGTTTTATTATCGCCAGGGCTGGCGTCGGTTTTCTGTTGAAAAACGTGCGTGCCCGGGCACAAAAACCCGACGCTTATGTCAGCCACATCGCCGTCGAAGTACTGTCCAGTACCAGCAATACCTTGTTATTGCTGGCCTCGATCCTGATCGGCGTTGGCGTACTGGACTTGCCGGAACGCTGGCTGGGTCGAGTCAGCAGCCTCTGGTTCGTGGTGGCGGCCCTGCAAGTGGGATTATGGGCAAACCGAGCGATCGCCCTGGCGTTGATGCATTATTTCGCCCGCCACAGCCACTCCGACATTCATCAGAAAAGCGCCTTGGCCACCTTGAGCCTGTGGGGTGCGAAAGTATTTCTCTGGGCGGTGGTGCTCCTGGCGATGCTGTCCAACCTGGGCGTGAACATCACGGCGTTTGTCGCCAGCCTCGGCGTGGGCGGCATCGCCGTGGCGCTCGCGGTGCAGAATATCCTCGGGGACCTGTTCGCTTCGCTGTCGATTGCCGTGGACAAACCTTTCGAAGTCGGCGACTTCATCGTCGTCGGCGCCCTGGCCGGGACCGTGGAACATGTCGGTCTGAAGACCACGCGAATCCGCAGCCTGGGTGGCGAGCAGATCGTCATGGCGAACGCCGGCATGATCAGCACCACCATCCAGAACTACAAACGCCTCCAGGAGCGCCGCATCGTCTTCGAATTCGCCCTGCCCCAGGAATGCTCGACAGAACAACTGCGGCAAGTACCGGTCATCGTCGAAAAGATCATCAAGGCCCAGGAAAAAACCCGCTTCGACCGAGCACACTTTCGCGGTTTCGGTGAAAGCGCCCTGGAATTTGAAACGGTCTATATCGTCCTGGACCCGAGCTACAACGTCTACATGGACATCCAGCAGGCGATCAACCTGGGCATGATGGAAGAGTTCGCCAGGATCGGCGTGCGCTTCGCCATGCCGTCGCGCGCGGTGCATGTGGCTTCGTTGCCGGATGCGGTTGAGCGGATGGCCAGCAGAGGTGATGAGAGGTCCTCCACGCAAAGCGCTCCCTCGTTTCGGGCGCAACACTGAGTCCACGCATACGTTGGAGATTGTCGTTACAACTTTCCAGATGAATAGGGAAACTGCGTCCTATAGGATTGTCCGCCGGTAAGCCATTGGCGTACATTAGCTATGATTTTTATTGAAACCCAACGTTCACCCGGCGGGTCAGGGAGTTGATAGATGACAATGATTTTTCGCGCTGCAGATAACATTGCTTCGCAACCCCTGCGCGGGTGAAGTCATAGAAGCCACCGGCGGGATCCGAAAGATTCGCATCGCAGCTAAAGGCCATGGAAAACGCGGCGGAGCCCGGGTGATTTACTATCACTTCAACTCGGCCTCACAGATTGCCTTACTGATGATCTATTCGAAAAACGAACAGCAAGACTTGACGGGTGATCAACGCAAAGCGTTGAAAATGATCGTCGAGCACTGGAGATAACCATGAGCAGATTTTTCGATGAGCTGATGGAAAGCGTGCAACAGATGGATGAGATTGTCCGAGGAGAGCGTCAGCCGTCCCGGGAGTTCATCGTCGATGCGTTGCAGGTGAAGGAGATACGAAAAGCCACCGGCCTGACCCAAGCCAAGTTTGCAGCATTGATCGATGTTCAGTTGGGCACGCTACGCAATTGGGAGCAGGGGCGGCGCGAGCCAACCGGTCCCGCGAAAGCTTTGTTACGGGCCATTCATAACGACCCTGAACATGTCATCAATGCCCTCGCCATATAGGTCACCCGATTCGAAAAGTTACTCGCACATGGCTGCGAACGCCCGAAATCAGCTCGCTGCGAGTCAAAACGAAACCGCTCCATGACCCAGCGCAACTGAGCCCCCCCACTCCATCAGCTACGCTCAACCTATCACCACGACAGGGAATCGACATGAGCAAGGCAGACGAACTCGCGGCGAAGCTGAGGCAGGCCCAGCGAACCCCAGCCGACATCGACAACTGCGCCGACCTGGCCATCGAACACTGGCCCGGCCAGGTCTACGACTTGTACCGTCAGATCGAAACATGGCTGGCGCCGGTGTGTGGGGCGGGCCTGGTTATCCGGCGCAATCCGACCCACGTCTTCGAGCGCCACTCCAGCGGATCGACGTACAACTACGCCATTGACCAGTTGGTGATCGAGGGCAACCACCGGCGCATCTCGCTCGATCCGATCGCCCGCTTCTCCACCAGCGCGGAGGGATGCATCGAAATCCATATGCAAGGCGTGAAGCGCTGCATCCTGCGCACCGTGGGCGAGCATGGCGAATCGCTCTGGCAGCTACGGCCGACCGGGCAACAGGCCGAACCCGTAGCGCTGAATGAGGATGCTCTGCTTATGATCATCGAGGAAGGGTTGGGGCTTTAAGCAAATGGGCGACCTGTCGGGTCGCCCATTTTTGAACACAGGAGGTTCAGCTGGCAGCCGATTCAAATGCCGCATCAGGCCCGTTTTGCATGGGATCGCCAGGCGCCGCCGTTTGCCGGCCGACCAGGACCGCCAAGGCGTTATCGATCTCGTCAGCCGCGCCTTGAGCGTGCTGGGCATCCGCCCAGCTCCAGTAGCGCTCGGACACCAGCCCGCCCACAGCCTGCGCGCAAAGTTCATCACAACTGACGCCCATCTTGCCCGCGGCCGCAATGACCGCCAGGAGCGCCTGCTCCAATTGGGAAATTCTTTCAGTAGACACAACTAACCAACTCGGTAGGTAACGAGTTTGCAGCTTACCAAGATATCAATATGCCACCAAACTGCAGGCGCCCAACGGTCTCGTCCAGCTTCGGTTGTCCGATAGCATCAGGGATTTTTTTCCCTGCTTATAGATCAACGAAGCCTGCATTGGTTTCGATCAGGTTGACTCCCGCACCGCGCCATATGTCGCGTCGCTCGACGCTTGCGAAGGCTTGCGAGCCGCGGCACGGGCCGCCAGCATGGTCAGTACCGCCGCAACGACCAACACGGCCGCGCTGGTTTCAAACGTCGCCCGATAACCGCTCAGGTCGAACAGGAGGCCACCCACCGTGGCACCAGACGCAATGGCGAGCTGGACGATCGCCACCATCAATCCGCCGCCGGCCTCGGCATTTTCCGGCAACGTCCTGGCCAGCCAGGTCCACCAGCCAACCGGCGCCGCCGTTGCCACCAGCCCCCAGACACCCAGCAGCACGGCGGTCATGACCGTTGACCCGCCGAACGCTACCAGCGCAAGAGCGATTGCAGCCATCAACAACGGGATGACGATGAGGGTCCGATACAGGCCGTTCCTCAAAAACCAACCGATCAGGAAGGTTCCGAGCAAACCGGCCAGGCCAATCACCAGCAACATGAACGACAACAGCGACACGCTCACCTGCGTCACCGTTTCGAGGAAGGGACGCAGATAGGTGAACAACATGAACTGGCCCATGAAGAACGTGCTGACGGCCAGCATGCCCAACGCAACCGGGGCCTGGGTCATCAGCTTGAAAGGATTGCCGCCGCCCTGCTTCATCCGCGAGGGCAGCGAGGGCAGGCTCAACAGCAACCACGTCAGGGCGAGCGCGGCGACCGGCACGATGCAGAAGAACGCGCCACGCCAACCGATGATTGCTCCCAGGAAGCTACCCAATGGCGCGGCGACTACCGTCGCCAAGGCATTGCCGCCGTTGACGATGGCCAATGCGCGGGGGACCTGGTCCTCCGGCACCAGGCGCATGGCCGTAGCGGCCGACAGCGACCAGAAGCCGCCAATCGCAACGCCGATCAAGGCGCGGCCGACCATGAACGTCACGTAGTCGGGGGCCAGCGCAGCCACTGTGCCGGAAACGACCATCAGCAGCGTCAACGCCGAGAGCAGCCATTTGCGGTCGACCCGGGCGGCAAAGGTGGCAATAAACAGGCTGGTGACCAGGGCGAAGGCGCCTGAAACGGCGATGCCTTGGCCGGCCTGTCCTTCACTGACATGAAGGTCCGCCGCTACCGGTGTCAGCAGGCTGACCGGCATGAATTCCGAGGCGACCAGCGCGAAGGCAGCCAACGACATGGCAAGCACCGCGCCCCACGCAGGCTTACCCTGCGGGGTGGGCGATAAAGTATGGATCATGGATAACAACCTGAAATTTATGAAAGGGCGCGAAACCCTTGGGCGAGCGAACTCGCTCGCGATGACGACGGCACAATCCGCCCACAGGCGATTGGAACACCGCGATCGCGCGCAGGCCCGCTCCCGCATCAATCGGGCCTGAACGCTTTGAGGCTTACATTCAACCGGCCAACGTAGCGTTGTCGATCACGAAGCGATACTTGACGTCGCCCTTGAGCATCCGCTCGTAGGACGCGTTGATCTGATCCGCACGAACCAGCTCGATGTCGGCAACGATGCCGTGCTCAGCGCAGAAATCCAGCATTTCCTGGGTTTCGGCAATCCCACCGATCATGGACCCGGCAATGGTTCGACGCTTCAGGATCAAGTTGAAGACATTGGGCGACGAATGAGGCGTCGCTGGAGCGCCCACCAGGGTCATCGCGCCGTCGCGCTTGAGCAATACCAGGAAAGCGTCGAGGTCGTGGGGCGCCGCCACGGTGTTGAGGATGAAGTCGAAGCTCTTGGCGTGGGCGGCCATTTCATCAGCATTACGCGACACGATGACTTCATCGGCGCCCAACTGCCGGGCGGCCTCGCGCTTGGATTCTGATGTGGTGAACGCCACGACATGCGCGCCCATCGCGTGAGCGAGCTTGATGCCCATGTGCCCCAGGCCACCGATACCGACCACGCCGACTTTCTTGCCCGGCCCGGCGTTCCAGTGACGCAATGGCGAATAGGTGGTGATGCCTGCACAAAGCAGTGGCGCGACGGCGGCCAATTGCTCTTCAGGGTGACGGATGCGCAGCACATAACGCTCATGCACCACGATGTTCTGCGAGTAGCCACCCAAGGTCCAGCCCGGATCATCCGGCGTCGGGAAGTTGTAGGTACCGATCATGCCGTCGCAGTAGTTCTCCAGGCCGCTTTCGCAGTCCTCGCAATGCTTGCAGCTGTTGACAATGCAGCCGACGCCGACCAGATCACCGGTCTTGAACGCGGAAACATGGGCGCCCACCGCCGACACGAGGCCGACGATTTCGTGGCCAGGGACGCAAGGGAACTGAGTGCCTGCCCATTCGGCGCGCACCTGGTGCAGGTCCGAGTGGCAGATTCCACAAAAGGCGATGTCGATTTGCACGTCGTGCGCGCCGGGTGCGCGGCGATTGATCTGCATCGGTTCAAGGGGTTTGTCGCCCGCGTGGGCGCCGTAGGCTTGTACACGCATGAGATGACTCCTTGTTGAGTTGAATTCAACTGGCAGTTTCAGGGACCGGCGTCATTGGCCGGTAGAACATTTCGCTGGAGTTCTTGCCCGATCCTGTGAGCCTGCTTATTTGCCGTAGGCAGCGCTTCGCTTGGCGAGTTAAGGTTCTGCCTATAACTATCACTCCGACAGACAATCGAAATGACCATCCAAGGCAAATCGCCGCAAAAGATGCTCGCGGACCTCATCGCTCCCCGGACCACGGAATCGGGTGACGTCGAAACGTCAATGCCCGGCCTCTGCCTTTTCCGGCGCGACGCCCCTGCCCCGCCCGCGACCTGCATGATCGAACCGAGCATCGTTCTCGTCGCCCAGGGGATGAAGCAGGTCTGGATTGGTGGCCAGGCGTATGGGTACGACACCGGGCGATTCCTGATGACTTCACTGGATATGCCGGCAAATTCCGAAGTGATGGTCGCGAGCCCGGAACAGCCATGCCTGGGCCTGGTGCTGCGGCTGGATTTGCGCATGGTTGCCGATCTGGTCGCCCAGGGCGGGCTGGCGCCGCGTCTTGAGCGCCCAGTCGGGATCGGCGCGGGGATCGGCACCAGCACAGCGGACTTCCTGGCGCCGTTCGTACGCCTGCTGGCATTGCTGGATGAACCCGAGGCGATCCCCATCCTGGCGCCGCTGATCCAGCGCGAGATCCATTACCGATTACTGCTGAGCGACCAGGCGGCGCGGCTGCGCCAGATCGCGTCCGTCGACAGCCAGGGCTACCGGATCGCCAAGGCCATCGACTGGCTGAAGTTGAACTACGCCGCGCCAATCCGCGTGGATGACCTGGCGGCACGGGTACAGATGAGCGCCCCGACCTTTCACCATCACTTCCGCCAACTCACGGCAATGAGCCCCCTGCAATACCAGAAGTGGCTGCGGCTGAACGAAGCAAAACGGCTGATGCTCAACGAACACCTGGACGTGGCCAGCGCCGCCTACCGAGTGGGTTACGAAAGCCCCTCGCAGTTCAGCCGCGAATACGCCCGCCTGTTCGGTGCGTCGCCCAAGCGGGACATTGCGGCGTTGCGCAGGCCGGCGAGTGCGAGCAAGGGTGTTTGACTACTGTGCCGGAGCCATCGTGGGCACTGTCTTATTCCTGTGCCCCTACCGCAGCGCCTACGACAATCCGCTTCCCCACCTTCTCCCCCACCTCCAACGCCTGCCCATCCTTCTGCTTCCCCTGCCGCGCCTGCCCCACCAGTTGAGGAATCAATTCGCCTTCAGGCAAATGCTTCCAGAACCGCCCGGGCATGTGCTGGCGCAACGCGGTCGGGTTGAGCCTCGCCGGGTTGAAGATGTGCCTGTAATAGGTGCGCCACAACTCGGCGCCGGGGTCTTCGGCGTAGCGGGCCCATTGTTGCCATTGCGCCGGGCAATGGCGCTGATAATCCAGCGATTGGCCGTCGAAACGAATACCGTCGCGAGGCGTTGCGATCAGCCAGCGTTGCCGACCGAGCCGCTCGGCAAAATGACCGCTCGCGCTCTCAAGGATGTCGTGTGCCGGCTGGTGGAACGCCACCAGGTCCAACTGCAGTTGTTCTGCCACAGCTGGCGGCAAGGGAATGAAGCGCACGAAGGCGTGCAAGTGATGAGCCTCGCGACTGACCTGCTTGATCCGCCGTTGCAACTCGCTGCCCAGGCGATCTCCCGCGAGCATGGCGGTGCGGTCGCCATGTGCTACGCGCCAGAGCACTTCGTACAACAGGTTCCAGCGCTGTTCGCCGTGATAACGACTGGCCTGTTGCAACTGGCTCAACAGCGCCGCCGGGACGCGAGTGCGGAACGGACCCGGGCCTTGCGGCAAGGGCGTCGGCATTGCCAACAGATCGGCCATGGGGCCCTGGGCCCAAGTCACGTCACAGGGGTCTATTCCATGACCAAGCAACGTCCGGGCTTGGTCGCGCCAGATGGCGAAATCGTCATCGCAATCCAGCGCGATCATCCCCACAGCCCCATTTGCACAGGTCTTTGCGGATCGCGCAAACGTGCCCGCAGCAAGCCGCTGCGCGTTTGCGCGTCAGCGGGCCGGTAATCGCTGGTCACAATGAAAGGGCGGGCCTTTTCCAGCACGCAGCGCAGCTGCACCAGATCGTCATAACGAATCCGCCGCTCCCTGCGCAGCGTCACCAGGCGCTGCACGCTACGCAGGCCGATGCCGGGAATGCGCGCCAGCAGGGCCGGCTCGGCACGGTTGAGGTCGAGTGGGAACACATCGCGATTAGCCAGCGCCCAGGCCAGCTTCGGGTCAATGTCCAGGTCCAGGTTGCTGGACGTATTCAACAGTTCGCCCGCCTTGTAGCCGTAGCCACGCATCAGGAAGTCGGCTTGATACAGCCGATGCTCACGCAGTAACGGCGGCGCGGCGAGCGGCACGCTGGCCGGGCTGTCGGGAATCGGACTGAAAGCGGAATAGTAGACTCGCCGCAAACCATAGCCCTGGTAGAGCGACTCGGCGTTGCTGAGGATGGCATGGTCGTCGGTGGCATCCGCTCCCACGATCACCTGAGTGCTCTGCCCGGCCGGCGCAAAGCGCGGCGCTCGCGGCTCGCCAGCCACCGCCTGCTGACCTTCATGGATGGTGCCCATGGCCTGACGAATCGTGATCAATTGCTTTTCCGGCGCGAGGCGCTTGAGGCTCACCTCGGAGGACAGTTCGATGTTCACACTCAGGCGATCCGCCAGCCGACCCGCCTCTTCGATCAATAGCGGATCAGCATCGGGAATGGTCTTGAGGTGAATGTAGCCTCGGAATTGATGCTCCTCGCGCAGCAAGCGCGCCACCCGAATCAGTTGCTCCATGGTGTAATCGGCCGAGCGAATGATGCCGGAACTCAGGAACAGCCCGCTGATACAATTGCGACGATAGAAATCCAGCGTCAGCCGCACCACTTCCTCCGGCGTAAAGCGCGCCCTCGGCACGTTGCTGGAACGGCGGTTGACGCAATACTGGCAGTCGTACAGACAGAAATTGGTCAGCAACACCTTGAGCAGCGAGACACAACGCCCATCCGGCGTATAGCTGTGGCAGATCCCCATGCCATCCGTGGCCCCAAGCCCATCGCGACCGCGCGAACTGCGCTTGGGCGCCCCACTGCTGGCACACGACGCGTCATATTTGGCGGCGTCTGCAAGAATGCCGAGCTTGGCGATGAGCTGCATGGAGAATTCCCGAATACTGGATGCATGAACAGTATTCGGAGATGCGCCGATATGCAAGCCCCGTTGATCAATCCGGTTGCCGATGGAAGACTGATCCCGACCGCGACATAGGCCTCGCCGGGGCGATGGGCTATAATTCGCCAACCAACGCGATTCGAGGTCCACCCCGATGGGCACTGTCAGCCTGGAAACAAAAAAGGCCTACGCGGCCAGGACTCGCCGGTCCAACTACGCGGCCAGCCTGCGCCTGGAAGGGTTCAAGGTGTCTGCGCAAGACAGCGAAGACAAGCTGCCTTCCCGTGAGGAAGTCCTGAAGACCTTCACCAAGACCCGAGCCTGATGCCCGACAAATACGGCGTCGGCGAAGACGCCTATTGTTACCCGGGCTCCACGGTCCTGCGCAATAAGCTCGGTATCCACGACGAACCGACCCTGAGCGAAGCCGAACAACAGCTCTCGGCCATCGCTGCGAGCAATGTCGAATTCACCCCCCCTCCTTACAGCCTGGCTTATCTGCGGAATATTCATCGAGCGCTGTTCTCGGACCTGTTCGAATGGGCCGGAGAGCTGCGGACCGTTGGCATGGCCAAGCAAGCCACGCGTTTTTGCCAACCTGAATACATGGAAAAGGAAGCCAACAAGATATTCGCCAACCTGGCGGCGTCGAACTGGTTCGAGGGACTGAGCAGAACTGAACTGATCATCGCCGTGGCAGATGCCTATTCCGATATCAACATCATCCACCCATTCCGCGAAGGCAACGGCCGCGCCCAGCGCATCCTGTTCGAACACCTCATCATGAATGCCGGATTCGAGATCAGTTGGTGGGGGATCGATAAAGACGAATGGATCGACGCCAATATCGCGGCTTACAACTGTGTACTGGACCCCATGGAGGCGGTTTTTGAGAAGTGCATTGGGGAAATGATTCAGACCTGAGCCGCGAACACTTGCACTTCATCCCTGATACGCCCTGCTGATTCAAATTCCCCAATGTCTTTACACGCCGCTGCGCTGTCTCGTCGTTTTTTCTGTTGCTCAAGATGGATTGGATGGATTAATCGCCGGACCCACTGCGTTGTTTGCTTAGTGCCACTTCTACGTTTCTCCTTTAGCAAAGGTACCAACTGCAGCTGGGCGCTTTGCCGTTCGGATTTAGCAGCCGAAGCCGGGATCCACAGGACTGACGTCTCCTCGACCTGTTCGATTTAAATAAGGACAAAAGCAACAACGAACCAAGACACCTTCATCCACGATGAGCTAGGAGCGCAGCTCCGTCGTCACTTCTGATTGTTCCCCGGATATCTCAATCAGCGTATCAAGATCCTATATCCCTTTTGGCAATCCTAGTCAATCCGATAGGCGCTGCGTCGAATCAACTGCGTGCCCTCCCCGTCAGACCTGAATAGTAGACGGTTCCGTAGGGCTTAAGCTCGGCGCTGGCCCAAAAAAATGACTCAGCGATCAATATTTTTGCACCTTCTCCTTACCGACAGCGAACAAAAGTTGCATAATGCCATCATTTCCTTTACTTATAAAACGCACCTATTCCATCAGAAAAATAAGGATACGCTGGATGGCCATACCTAGAGTTTTTATTAGCTCAACGTGTTACGACCTCGCAGATGAGCGAGATAGCATGGTGTCGTTCTGTAACAGCTTCGGCTTTGAAACCGCACTTAGCGAGCGCGGAGATATTTTCTATCATCCAGATTTGCACACGCACACCGCATGCGTCCGAGAGACAAGCAACTGTCAGATTTTTGTTTTAATTATCGGCGGGAGGTTTGGAGGAAAGTATGTTGCAGACAAATCTAAATCAATAACAAATGCGGAATACGCAGCTGCCCGGGAGCAAGGCATACCCATCTGCACCTTTATAAAACAAGACGTTTTGAATGACCACAACTTCTGGCAAAAAAACAAGGAAAAGCCCTTCGTTAAAGACTTAACTTTTCCCTCAATCGACAAACAAGAACATGCAATCGACATTTTCAATTTCATCGACCAGATCAGACACGCACCAAACAATAATGGCTTCTTTGGCTTCTCTCTAAATAAAGAAATTTTTGCTCACCTTCGCAAACAATGGGCTGGCATGTTTTTTGACTACTTACAAGCACGCTCACTATCAAAACAATTTTCAACTACCAACCAAACTCTAGCGGCTCTTACCGCAGCGTCGGAAAAAATTGAGGAAATTGTAAAAGGAATATATCAAAATGTCGAAGGAGCCGGGGCAAAAGACGCGTTAGACACAATGGATTTAGAAGGCGATGCTAAGGAATTATTCGTTACTATCGGCAACAAAATTGATGATCGTTTTTATTTATATGGCCCTCAAGCGGAGGAAGCTGTACATTCTCCACCGATCAGCTGGTACACTTTTTTCATATCGTTTGGCTTTTTCTTCGAGCTGAAGGAAAACTTGGAGGATGATGAAAAAACCAGCCTATCCCTTGTTTATCATAATAGCGAAGTAGCCAAGCTCTCCGGCAAGCTAACGAAATTCCAGAAGTCAGAGCTGGAAATATTCCAATCACAATATAATTCTTACCTGCGACTCCCAACCACTTCCAGACAAAAGCTGATAGAAAGCCATCTTTACACCGGTAGCGATGAATCCACTTAAACTGCCACCACCAAAGATGGCAAAAACCGACGGAAAGGGGACGGATCTATTTATACAGCTACCGAGACAAATCCAATCAGCAACCCCCAAAAAGCCGCCCATCGGCCGCTGTTTATTTTTGGAAAGATATTTTAGCGACTAAGCCTTCAGTTCTTCTGGCTTATGCGTCTTAAGCCAATCGGCCAAGGCGGCGTTCATCCGCGTTTGCCAGCCCGGCCCTGAAGCTCTGAATCTCTCCAGCACGTCGGCATCGAAACGAACATTGACGTGCTCTTTCGTGGCTGTCGACTTTGGCCGGCCACGCTTTGGCTTGAGCATTTCCTTTGCCTGAGCTTTGCCAAACAATCCCACAAGCACCTCGCTGGCTGGTTTGGCCTTGGCAAAGTCTTCAGTCGTCCATTCGGGATTTGCCGTTTCGACCTTCTCAGGATTAGGTTTCTTGGTCATAATTTTTGACCTCCCGTTTGTTGGCTTTACGAAAGCTGATGACGTGGACCGCGTCACCCCGTGGTGTAAACACTACGACATGCAGCCGATCCCCTATGTATCCCATCGCCCGATAACGACACTCACCGTAGTCGAATCGATCATCCTCCAGGATCAATGCGGTAGACCATTCAAAGTCCCGCACGAGGGCAAACGGAAGTCCACGTTCTTCCACGTTGCGAGCGTCTTTGGCTGGGTAATCCGCATGAAATTATCGTATCCACAGTAATTCATCAACACAAGGTGCGCGTCGAACCCTAACCGAGCATGCAATCCGTCTGATGGCGCCGGAGATCGAGTGGCGAGGGTCGAGAACCCGCTAAGTACCCGACAAATAACCCTGATAAACTGCGCCTCATTCGCCCCGATGACTCAGATTTCCAATGCCCCTACAACCTGCTCCACTCTCCCGCCGCTTTTCCGTCGCACCCATGATGGATTGGACAGATTAGTTGCCAAACCCGCCGTACCGCTTGCTTAGCGCCGCTTTCTTCGTTGCCCCTGTAGCAAATATCTAGCAACCACAGCTTGGCGTGTCACAACCGTGCGGTGCTGGCCGAGAATCACACCGCCATGTAGGGTGGGTTCTGCTTAGCGCTCAGAGGTAAAGAAATAAGGGCTTTGTGCTTAGGGTTACCTGATTATTCTCACCAAAACGCAACGATTGGTACGGGAATTGGTACGAGGTTTCCCGAGGAGACGGGACGACTATCCTCAACGCTTGCCTTCAGGCAGGCTAGCATCTGATTCGAAAGGAATACCGCATTGAATCAATCGTTACATCCAATGGCTTTCACCGAGTATGGCGAGCCAATCCCAACAGCAGATCAGGTCCGTACGATCCTGGCATTGTTACCGGTAGAAGTTGGAAATGGCTTGCGCGAAAAAATCAACGACGTACTTAAGGCACACGCGCCAGGTCCATTCTGTGATGCCCTCGGTGACCTCGAAGCTTATTTGAGCGCTCTAGACGACACTCGTCTCATACCTTTCGAAAACCAAATTGCGCTCAAGACATATGTCATGCTCGGCTGGAGAGAATGGCGAGCGAGCTTTAGGACATTTGAAGAAACGTAATTCCCCCTGCACACTCGCCGATTGTGCTGGGGTATGTGGTGGATTCTGGGACAGAGGACCGTATTTCTTTGCTATCAAGACCTTTTAGGCCCTTTTGCATAAACGCATAATGGGCCTTGGTTGGTATGATTTGGCGTACGGTTTGTCCCATTTTCGCCCCACGCTCCCCCGCAATTCCAACCCCCGCATACGTTGTCACGAGCGGGGCTTTTTATTTGCTGCAATGGTTCAACCACACGCATTAGGTAAGTTTTAATGGCTGGTCGCGGCTCTAAGTGATTCGCAGCATTCGGCCAAGAACGGACATTCACAGATCGGAGCGCTTAATCCACCCGACCTTGGACGTATAACCATTGCCTAAAAGTGCCAACTTCATTCGCTGGGGAAGCGCGCCATGACGAATTTATTGGTCAGAAAAGAGATAACTAATACGAATAGATAGGCCGATGCTTAGCGCCATCTACAGCGACAATAGGAGACTCTCCACAACAAACTATGCTAGCAAACCAGCGCCACCATATATGCGCAGCTATTGTTCATTGACGCGAACAAGTGCCATACTTCAGCGCCCCTAATCGACCGGGTAATTCGATCAACATCAGCTACCAAAATATTGGCATTGAATTTGAGGTAACTACTTCCGTACCACTTTTTTTTCCGTTGCAGCGTTCGCAAAGTATTTGCAGATTGGTTGGATCATTCACCCCGTTGAGAGCGATAGGAACTATATGATCAACCGCAAGTTTTCCATGCACATGATATAGCGACGTCAAGTCTGACTTACAAATCGCACAAAGACCTTTCTCTCTACAAAACAAAGCACGCTCCAACCACTTGGGCCAGTATGTACATCTGGGGGTCCTAGTCCCCAAGCTCATAGCAAGCTTTAGATTGAAGGCCTTCATTGCTTCTCGATCAGCGAAAAGCAGTGTAAAAACCTCCACAACAATTAAAGAAGTAAGCCCGTCCAGTGCTATCCCTTCTAGATATTCTGACAAATACTCGTACTTGTACTCTTCCATAAGCTCTTTTGTAACAAATACCGTCTCTTCAGTCTCATCATCTCGAAACTGCTCTTCGACATACTGCACAAGTGTCAAGTACGGGATTCTATGCGAGTCGAGCATAGAAAATATAGGGCGCACATCATCGTAATCCCATCCACCACCACGAAAATAAAAATTCAAGTCATCACGAACCACATAATCTATATAATCATGCAAAATAGACCATTTTTGTGGTCTTGCGGCTTGTTTTTCTAAATCGCTGGCCGCATCTATTGGCTCAATAAAAAAATCGTCTTCGAAAATAGCCTTTCGTACTTTATCAGCGTAGGAGTACGACTCACTGAAATTAAAAGTTCGGCAATTTTCAAGAACGTTACCCATCTTCGACACCATTGAAATATTTAGTATAAAACATCATTTTAGGGACATGCCACTTGCAACTGTTATCATCAAGCTAAAAGGATAAAATACGAGACTCATCAGGCTTAGGCATTCCTACTCAATGAAGATAAGCATTCAAACTGGCTAAATCCTCATCGGACAAAGAATGCACATATTTTTGAAATTCAAGTCGAATAAAATCAGAGCAGGTTGACCTCCAAACTACTGTATCATCGCCCTCATCAAGAGCTTTAGAGCGTATCTCATTATACTCATCATCTGAGATCGGACTATCGCTGAGAAGTGCAATATTATAGCGAAAGACAGCTAGCGAGGCCTCATGAATATGTTTAACCAGAAAATGGGCCTTCAATGCAACCAATGCCTGAACTCTATATTTTTCGCTTCTCCTGCTAAGTGCGCCTAGCAAGTCAGCAACCCCTCTAAATGATGTGCTGATGTTCGAAATCTCGCTTTGCAGTCCGCATACGCCAAAGATGTATGCTGATAGCTCATTATTTTTCAGTCTACTCCCAGAATTTTTAGATTTATTGCTTTTGTATTTCCCAGTTACAAAACTACTAAGGAGTTGAGCAACAACGGCGATGGCAGTGAATGCCCAAAAAAGATAACTTGACGTTGACCCTTTGGATTTGCCAGAGGCATCAGTTGCATTTAGACCGGGGGCTCTTACAGTTATCTGTGGTTCAGTCTTGTCTGTCTGCTGCGCAGTTAAAAATGATAGTTTAATAGTGTCGCTTGGATTGAGAATATCTGCACGCAACTCAAAAGTTGATTTAGACTTTGTTTCCGTTAGTACCACACCAGCCGTTGCGTCTGCCGCAACCTCACTAAACTCCCCATTTGGGAGGGCTAGCCTAACATAGGTATTTTTTATTTCTTTGGAACCACTATTATTTATTTCAAGAACAAATATTCTCTTAACTCCCTCAGGCGTGCTGAAACTTGGTCCGCCGGCGAGCGTGTATGACATCTCCGGAGCTTTGTTCGTTAACCAATACGTGGCCAAACTGGCGACAATAGTAAATAAACCAGTCAACCCTGCAGTTATCCAAGCTATTTTTACGGAGTCTCTCAAAGTATTTATCCCATATGAATTAGATGGTAGCAAGCTATGAACGATTCGGTTCTTCGATTGAATTGAGCATAGTGTAGCGTCGTTCAGTAGTCTTGCTAACCTCCCATAACGATTAGCGGGTTGATTTGAATGGGGGCTATTTCTCCCAAAAAAGCCACCGTGGCGGCGGCTCGGGTCAACTGATCATTGACTGGACACCCGCCATAGCTGGTCCAGGTTAGTAGTATAACTCTGGCTCATCATCTCCCTACGCATGCCCCAGTCTGGGTTGGCCGGCACGCCGGCTGATCGGAGCGTTCCCCTACCCCATCGTTCGTTAATCTGGTCCAACACTGTCATCAATTTCGTGGCGTCGGCAGGCTGGGAAGTGGCAAATAGATCGTCGGTATACTCACCCTGCTTACAGAGGTTCATCAACAACACCTCAGCCTTGCTGTACTTGAATCCTGGCCGAAATACTCGGTCAAGCGCATCTACCGCTGCCTTGGTCAGCAACCGCACGTCGTCGGTGGGGTACGGCAGGTCAATCAGCACCCCATTGGCGTACTTCGCCTCCTCGGGATTGAACTGGCCGGTGCGGATGCTGATGCGGATCTTCTTGCACAGCGACTGCTGCGCCCTGAGCTTTTCCGAAGCACGCATCATGTAGGTGGCCACCGCCTCCTTGATCGGTGCCAGCTCCGTGAGCCGCTTACCAAACATCCGACTACAGCAGATCTCCTGCTTCGGCGGGTCCGGCTCATCCAGTTCAAGGCATGGCGTGCCGGCCAGCTCCCGGGCGGTCTTCTCGATCACCACGCTGAATTTCTTTCGAAGTGTCCAAGGGTCGGTCCGGGCCAAATCCATGGCGGTCTTGATGCCCATCGCGTCCAGGTGCAGTTTCATTTTGCGGCCGACGCCCCACACCTCGGACACATTGGTATTGCGTAAAACCCAGTCGCGCTTGAACGGATCGCAGATATCAACCACGCCGCCCGTTTGCACCTGCAGGCGCTTGGCCGTGTGATTCGCCAGCTTTGCCAGGGTTTTCGTATGAGCGATCCCCACCCCAACAGGGATGCCGGTGCAGCGCAACACATGGCTGCGGATCTTGCGACCGAGGGCATCCCGGCCGTCAATGCCGGTCAGATCCGCGAACGCTTCGTCGATGCTATAGACCTCGACGGCCGGCACCATCGATTCAATTAGCGTCATCACGCGCTCGCTCATGTCGCCGTAAAGCGCGTAGTTCGACGAGAACGGGACGATGCCGTGCTTCTGCAGCTTGTGCTTGATCTGGAAATACGGCTCGCCCATTTTCACGTAGGGCTTGGCGTCGTAGCTGCGAGCGATCACACAGCCGTCGTTGTTGCTCAGTACCACGATGGGCACGCGGGCCAGGTCCGGGCGGAACACTCTTTCGCAACTGGCGTAGAAGCTGTTGCAGTCGATCAGGGCGAAAACGGGCTGGGCTTTAGACATGGCTGCGCACGCTGCAGGTGATAACGCCCCAGATGACCAGCTCGTCGCCCTCGAGCACGTACCTTGGTGGGTACTTTGGGTTCTCCGACAGGAGAATCACCTCCTTCCCACGGATGCAGAGGCGCTTGCACACGGGTTCGTTGTTCAGCAGCGCCACGACGATGTGACCATGCGCAGGTTCCATCGCACGGTCCACAACGGCTAGGTCCCCTTCAAAGATCCCAGCGCCTTGCATGCTCTCCCCGGCGATGGAAACCAGGTAGACATGCGGAGCGCGAATGTTCAGAACCTCATCCAATGAGATGTGCGCTTCGATGTGGTCCGCCGCTGGGGATGGAAACCCGGCGGGCACACGAAACGAACACAGGGGCAGCTTCAAGCCACCCTCAGCAATAGGGCCTAGAATTGAAAAGCTCATGACGCACCGATCCAAAAATACTGTACGAACATACAGTTAACTTTGTACAAGGTTCGCGGTCAATTTTGTATAGGAAAAATCTGACAGGCGGGACAGCTCATGTGCGGGAGATTCGTGCAGTACGAGGGCATGGCGGTGTTTATGGAGGAGCTTGGCCCTCAGCTGCCATTGTTCGGCGGGTACGACGCAGAGCCGATCAGCCGGTACAACGTGGCTCCGACGACCCGCGTGCAGATCCTGCACAGCACAGAGGCAGGTATCCACATCACTCCAGTGAGGTGGGGATGGGCGCCCTTTTGGGCGAAGGGAAAACGTCCGGATCCGATCAATGCCAGGATCGAGACCGTTACGACGGGAAAGTTTTTCAAACAGCTTTGGCCGGCCGGGCGCGCACTGGTGCCCAGCGAGGGTTGGTATGAGTGGGTTAAAGACCCAAATGATCCGAAGAAAAAACAACCCTATTTCATCCGGTTGAAGGATCAGAAGCCGATGTTCTTCGGGGCGCTCGCACAGGCCCGTCCAGGTCTGGACGAGCAAGACGGTGACGGTTTCGTAATCATTACCGCGTCATGCGACCAGGGCATGGTAGATATCCATGATCGCCGGCCGTTGGTGTTATCACCTGAGCAAGCGCGGGAGTGGCTGGACCCGGATCTCAGCCCAGGGCAAGCAGAGGAAATTGCAAGAGACCATTCCAGGCCTGAGGCCGATTTCGAATGGTATGCCGTGGGAAAAGAGGTGGGGAATGTCAGAAACCAGGGAGCACAGTTGTTGCTCCCCTGGAATCCGGAAGAAAACTAAGCCTGACTGCGTTGATCCAGAAGGCGGGCCGCCTCTGGGAATCCCACCCAGCGTGCGTTCTGGTCCAACCCTCGCCCAGCCAGCACCACGCCGGCCCAGTGATTCAGATCCACCTCCCCGCGTGCCACCGCCGCCAGCAGCTCGGAGGGGAAGATGTTCAAGTATTTATCAGCGGTTTCGGTTTCCATGGTCTTGGTCCTTCGTTTGTGTGACCACAGTAACGCTCCAGCGTAATCACATAGCAAGCGGATCAGATCGAGCGCGACAACCATTAAAACAGCCCTCCCAACGCTGCCGGCTCCCAGTTCATGATCACCAGTTCACCGCTGACCTCAGCCTTGCACTGACGCTGGTTCGTGTTGCTGTACCGAATGTCCAACGTCTCGAAGTGAAAGCCTTCAAACACGCGACGGATGTCCGGGTGGTCGTTGATGCTGACCATTACCTTGCCCTTGCAACGACGCATAAAGTCGGCCATCCGCTCGTAATTCTCGAACGGGAAATCCACGCCATATCCAGCGGTCTGCCAGTACGGTGGGTCCATGTAGTGGAACGTATGAGCGCGGTCGTAGCGCTCAGCACAATCAAGCCAGGGAAGGTTTTCGACGTAGGTGCCGGACAGTCGCTGCCACGCGGCCGAGAGGTTCTCCTCGATCCGCAGCAGGTTGATGGCCGGGCCAGTGGTCGCGGTGCCGAACGTCTGCCCGGTGACCTTGCCGGCGAAAGCATGGTGTTGCAGATAGAAGAACCGGGCGGCGCGCTGGATGTCGGTAAGGGTTTCGGGACGGGTCATTTTCTGCCACTCGAACAACTGGCGGGAGCTGAGCGCCCATTTGAACTGGCGCACGAATTCTTCCAGGTGGTTCTGCACAACGCGATAGAGCGTCACCAAGTCGCCGTTGATGTCGTTCAGGACTTCAACCGGGGCGGCCTGGGGTCGCATGAAGTAAAGCGCGGCACCGCCGGCGAAGACTTCGACATAGCATTCGTGAGGCGGAAAAAGCGGAATGAGGCGGTCGGCTAGGCGGCGCTTGCCGCCCATCCAAGGGATGATGGGTGAACTCATTGAAAGCAAGACCTTTACTGTATGGATAAACAGGTGCTAGGCTCGCCGCGCTTTGTGCACGGAGCAGGAGCCTTGGCTGGACTTGCAGGGACATCTGCAGGGACGGGGGCC
>NZ_JBHFJB010000081.1:111116-162712 GCF_057334555.1 Pseudomonas sp. AGC41 | reverse complement strand
CCGGCCGGGTCGCTCCTTTTCACTTCGGTGTCGAAACTTCTTTGGCGCAGGCCTGCCAGGCCGTCGCGAAGGCAATAGCCCCCTATAATTCGAATTGGTGATGCGCATATTTTTGCCTGCCCAGGGGGTTCTCATTGAGGTCCTACAGCAGGAGATGCACTGGATTTAAGGATAGGCCCGAGAGCCAAGGCGACAACCATCCGTCTAATAGCACTACGAACTTCAGCTTTTCAGTTCACTGTGGATTTTTAGAAGGGTGAAAAAATGAAAAGCGAGGAACGATTACGTGCCAAAGTGCTGCAGCACTTTGAGGCAGAGACAAACCGGATTTTGCTAGGGCAATGGAATCCGGAAAAAACTTATGATGAGTTGATCAAAACTTTAAACGGATATGTACTGAGCAAAATCATCACTGAGCCTGAAGCTCAAAGCATACGATTTTTTGCAAAAATCGCTCTTATTAACAGCTCATCAATGATCCCCCTGCGTGGCCTCGCGGATATACGCTTGGCATGCGGTTAGTTTGATCAATCCGCGATCTCCTTCACTCGTGATTCTGATAATTCGTTGAGCATGCGCCGGGTCAAGTCGGGCACGTGTGGCTCCATGAACCACGCCGCCGGCGCTGGTGGTGGCTGGCACCGCACAGCCGTTGGCGGTATCGGTGGCGTCGAGTAGGACTGACAGCCGGACATCAGCAGTAGCGAGGCGATCACGCAGGCGATCCTGATCACGTTGGGCATCGGTTAGGGCTCGATAGTGGGTTTGGTCTTTGGCGGCCAGCCGCTGCTCCAGAGCCAGGCGCTTATCATGCTCGGTACGCTGCAGCGCGGCCGAGGCCAGGGTGATTTGGTTGAGGGTTTCGGTGTGGAGCCGGGCTTGTTTTTCGAACTGCTGACCGTATCGCCAGCCCTGGACCGTCCAGGCGATGACCGCCGAGGCGGCGACCAGAGCGAACAACAGAAGCCCGGCGGCTAGCACGCGGTATTGCAGCGGGATCAGGTCGACGAGACGCATAGCACCGCCCTCGCCCGCTCCCAAAGCTGCAGGCGATCCTGCAGGCCATTGAGCCCGCCATTGATTCTCCGGGTGATCATTTCGAACTCACCCCGATCAGCCAACACGTTCAGTTCCCTGACCCACCAGAACCATGCAGCCGACTCGGCCGCCCATTGGGGTAGCTCCAGCAATTCGGGCGTGCGCAACAGGCGCTCGTCGCCGAACAGTGCCAAGCTGCAGCGCAGGTAGTTGCGGGCACCGGTAACCTGGATTAAGCCGCGACCGCGATAACGCTGGCCGTCTCCGTCGGGCTCCGGGGTGTTGCCGAGTTTCGCAGCCAGCGAACCGGTGTCGTATTTGCTGAGGTACTGATCGCCGCCCAGCTCTCGCACGTACTGCAGTTGGCCGGACTCATGCCCAACCTGGGCCAGGAATGCCGCCTGCCGCTTGGGCGTGTCGATTTGTCGGTGGGCCATGGCGGCGTTCAGGGCCGATACAAAAACGCCCGCTTGGCGGCGGGCGTTGGGCATGATCCGTTGTAGTTGCTGCTCGGTGATTGACATGGGGGCTCCAAAAAAAAGCCCGCTCGATGGCGGGTTGCGGTTGTGTTTGAGGGTGGTGCTGGGCGCGCCTAAAGCTGGACGACCTTGACCGGCTTGGCTTCCTTCTTCTTTTTCTTACCTTTGGCATCGGCCTTGCCCTTCTTGCCGCCGTTGCACTCGACGGTGGTGGTCCAGCCACTGGAGGTAAATAGTTGCTCAACCGCCTCAGCCAGGTATTCACCATCAAGCCCGGGCTTGATCCCCTGGACAATGATGGACCGTTCGGCAAACACATCGGTACGCCCGGCCATTTCCAGACGAACCCCGGCGCTGCTGCGATTGAACGCGGCCAAGCGCGCCTTGGCGGCCTGCTCGGCGGCTGACTTGTTGGGGTAGATGTGCCGGTCGGTATGGACCGCTGGCAGTCCGTTCGGCAGGTCATCGTTATCCAGCACGACCACCTTCAGGGCTCCGGATTTTTTGTCCTGGTGCTTGGTGCGTACCGCCTTTTGCGTATTGCGGTCGCCGAGACGGAATTGATAGCGACTCAGATCCGAGCGCTTCAAAACCACAGGGCTCAGATTCTTGCCGCTGGCGGTCTGGCCGCCCTGCCGAGGCATGACCAATAGCTTGCCGTCGGCCAGCTTGGCCGTGCAGTCATATTGTTTAGCAAGGCGGGTGATGAAGTTGTAATCCGACTCGTTGAGCTGGTCGACTCGCGGCACTTTTGTTTGCACAGGGCACACCGGCTGCCATCCATTGCGGGCTGCCACGTCGCGGACAATCTGCTGCAGAGGCACATTTTCCCAAGACCCGCTGCGCACGGTCTTGCCGCTGCCGCGCATGTCACTGGCTTTACCCCGGATCACCAACGTATCAGGCGGCCCCGACAACTCGATCTCGTCGACGGTGTAGCGCCCCAGACGGGTCAGGGCCTGACCGGTATATCCCAGATAAACCTCGATACCCGCCCCCCGCGTGGGCAGCGCAACCGCTTGATCACGATCATCGATCCGCAACTCGAAGTCATCCGAATCCATGCCCGGCTTGTCCGAGGTGCGCAGGCTCAATAACCGGTCATTGATCAACGCGGTGATGTCTTTGCCGTCCGCAACGATGCGATAGGTCGGCTTCATGGTGATACTCCAGAAAAGAGAAACCCCGCACGGGGCGGGGCTGGTGACTTGCGACGGTGCTGGTTAATCCCACAACTGAACGTCCTCCAGCGTCTGCGCTGGCAGATCCGGCAGCAGGATGATCACCCCAGCGCGAAACGGTTGAGGCTCATCGGCCAGGCCTTGATTGGCGGCAAGCACGGCCTCCACCGCGCCATTCAGATGGCCGTAGTAGTGATGACAGACGGTGTCCAGCAGATCTCCGTCAGACGTTCTGCAGGTCGTTGCCATAGCTCACAAACTCCAGTGAAAAGGATTGCTTACGCGGAATGCCACCGGCGAGCAGGTTGCTTTGATCTTCCTCGATGTTGAGCAGGCACCAGGTGCCGAGCACTTCGCCGTAGCCGGTGGTCAGGTTCACCGGCTGCAGACGTCGCCCGATGGTGCGCAGAGTGTCCAGCTGTTTGAGCCCACCTTTGAAGCCCGGAAAAATCACGCCCTTGAGGCTGATCTTGTCCTCTCCCTGGCCGACCGCCTGCTGGGCGATGCTGCGTGTAAGACGTTCCTGGCCTGCCCAACGAAACGACGTCTGCCGACGTAGCTCTTCGAATGCCGCCGTATCCAGGTTGAAGTAGTACGGCTGCGCGTTCGGCTCCAGGGGCTGCATGATCAGCAAGTGCGGGAACGGCTTCACTGCCTCGGCCGCAGGGGTCAGCTCTGGAGCAAATGAGCCCGTGGGCATGATATTGCTCAGTGATGGACTCACCTGGCCGGCGATGCGATTAATCGCTGCACCCGCCTTGCCGGCCTGCTCCTTGAGCGAACCCAGCCGCTCTTGGACTTGGCCGGCTGCGGTGACGGCTTGGTTGTACTTCGCCGCCACCTGGCCCACGGCGGACTGCGCCGCGTTGATTGCCCGCATGGTCCGTTGCATCTTGGCGCCGATGGCAGGCCCAATGAAGGGCACCCCCTCCAGCTCCGAGGCAGCACCCGTCATGTCGCTGATTGCACCATTGAGCGGGCCCAGCATGCCGTCGAGACTGGTACGGCCAGCCTCCCCCGCTGCAAGCAGTGATTTGAACACCGATTGCAGTTGCTCCATGTAGGCCATGGCACCTCCTTAGACGTGGGGGGCATCGAACAACTGGCTCGACGACTGTCGAGCGAGCGTCTCCCGAGAGAAAGCCTCCATGAGCTGACGCAAATGCGGCTCCAGCTCCCGAGCCAGTTGCGCAGGATCTTTAACGTCGCCCTGAACGGTGATGGAGACATTCGGCGCGAAGCTGAAAGCCTGATCAACCTTGGGCGGCACGGGCGGTGTAGGTTCAGTTGGCTTGGCGACCTCGGGAGGCTTGGCCTCTTCCGCCTTGGCCTCACTGCCAAACCAGGACTTACCCAAGAAGCTGCCGATGCTTTCCCCACCCAAGCCGCCCAACGCGGCACCGATTGCGCCGCCAATGGCGGTACCGATGATCGGCACCACCGAACCGATAGCGGCACCTGCTGCACCGCCGGCCAGGGCGCCCGCGAAACCACCCGCAGCACCGCCGTATCCCTCGGCTTTTTCGTCTTGGGTCTTGGCGTTAAGCGCGGTATCGATAACTCCCACCCCGGCATCCAAGACCGAACCGCCGGGGAGACGCTTGGTGGCTCGGGTGACGCCCCTGATCGACTGAACCGCACGGCCGAGCGAGCCATCGGGCACCGCCTCCGCCGCAGTGGCAATATGCGCAGCAGCCAACAGGCCAACCTTTGGCATCATAGAAACGGCGGCAGGAGCCGATACGGACGGGATACTCGACGCCCGGCCGGGCAATCGGCGACGTGGGAGGGTTCCGATGCCGGAACGGCGACCACGCCGCCCACGCTGACGTCTGCCTGCACCGTCGGGGCCTGAGCTTGGACCAGAGCCTGCTCGGCCTATCGCATCAGCGTTGACGACGAACACACGTTGCGGCTCAGTGCTCAGCCCCCCACCGGAATCATTGCCCGCCCCCATCAGCTTACCGAGTACGAGGCCCTTATCCACCGTCTTGATACCGGTTTTCGGAGCTTTGGCAGCAGCATCACCAAGAGCACCCACGCCTCGTTCCATCGCCCGGCCACGCGAGATGTTGTACAGCCCCTTGCCAATTTTCACCGCGCTGGCAGCCGTCTTGAGGGCCAACAAGCCAGCGGTGATGCCAGCAATGCCAAGCACCACCGGTTGCGAGCCATCCGACAGCTTGGTCAGCCCACGCACAATTGAGGTCAGGCCCTGGGCGACCGCGTCGGTCGCCGGGCGGATGGCGTCCCCCACGCTGCGCATGCCATCGCTAACCGCCTGGCCCAGCTCGTCCCACATCTGTTTCGACGTTTCGCGCCGCTCGGCCAGGTTCTTATCGAGGATCCCGCCAGAGGACTGCGAATCCTTTTTCAACTGCTCGTACAGCGACTTGTTTTGCGAGTAGGCCGTGAGCGCCGCCTTGACCTGCATGTCTGCGAACAGGTCACCGGTACGCAGGGATTTCTCCAACGCATCGAGCGCCGCCTTGGCCTTCTCCGGATCTGTCTCCTTGCTGATCTTGGCCTGGGCCTCGGCCATCTTCGCCGCTTTCGCCGGGTCGGTGGCCTGAATGTATTTCATCGCCAGGGCGAAGCTGGATTCCAGGGTCGACATGCCCTTCTGAATCCCAGTGTTCAAGGAGCCTTGATAGTCGATGCCGGCGTCCTTGTACGCCTTGACCACATCGCCCGAGCCGATTTTCTCCATCCAGTTTTTGAGGTTGTTAGCCGCCTCGTCCGAGCCGCCGGCCGTTTTCATCTGGACTTGAAGCATCGCGCCCAAGGAGCTGACCGCTTCCATGCCGGTGCTGCCGTTCTTCTCCATGCTTGCCAACAGTTGAGGAAACCACCGGGCCATGTCGCTGGCCTCGAAGCTCCCCGCCTGTCCCTGATAGGCGATGGCCTCCAGGGCCTGCTGCATCACCTTGGGGTCGTTGATCTTGGCGTTCTGCTGCAGCGCCATGATCATGCTGGCCGTGTCGACGCCGGACGCGCCCTGGCCGATGGCAAATTTCGCCGCCGTCGGCGCGTAAGCCATGGCCTGCTTGAGGTCCATGCCGGCACCGACCAACTGATTTACCAGGTCCGCCACGTCGTTACGGGCCATGCCCGTATCGCGAGAGGTCTGGATTACGGTCTGGCTAAGCTGTGTTTCTTGCGGCCTGTTGACCACATCCGCCTTGATCGCGATGTCGCGGATGATCGCCTGATAATCCGCGCTGATCTTGGTCGGAATCGCTGCAAGGCCGGTGGCGACAACGCCTTGACCAATGCTTGACGTGAGCCCTTTCTTGCCGGCATCGAGCTGCTGGTGACCTTTAAGTTGCAGATCGGCGGCTTTGGCTGCACGGCCGAGGCGCTGGTACTCTTGCCCCAGCCTGCCCACCTCCACGCCCTGCTTGCGCAGGGCATCAAGGTTGCCGTTGAGTTTGCGCAACAGGCCATCCGCCGAAGCAGCACCGCTGTCGTGCGACCGCTTCCATTCATCGCGCAGGCGGATGGTTTCGCCAATGGTGCTCTTGAGCACCTTGGCCTTGCTGCCTTTTTCCTCCAGCTTTTTGATGTGGCCATCAACCGTGCGGAAGGCAGACGCCATCGTCGAACTGACGGCGCCGCCAATCACCAGCGATAACGCCAGTTTGCTAGCCATCGTCTACCCCTTGTTCAGTCTGAGAGCCACCAGACCATGTCGGAGAACGGCATGGCTATGATTTCAGCGGCGGAAAAGTTCAGCTCGGTGGCTAAGCGCTTAGCGAGTTGTTTTTGCACTTTCTGGTCGAAGCTCATCATCTTGCACCAGGCGAAAATAGCCGGCCTGCAAGCGATTGAGGTCTTTCACAAGTAGACCGTCTAAATCCTTGGTTCCGATCTCAGCCAGCGAGGTATACAGGTACTCATCCTGTTTCTCCTCGTCGGAGGGGAACGCCTCCCGAGCGTTGCGAAGGTCGCGCACAGTCGGGGCTCGCAAACTCAATGTATCGACGCGTACCCCGTTGGCTTCGCTTGGTACGCTCAGCTTCACAGTCACGCGGTCAGCCGTCAGGGTCATCCAGCTTGGGATTTTGGTGTCGCTCATAGTGTTATGTCCTTGAAGTAGGCAGGAGGACGCCGCCCAGGCGAGGCACTGGGCGAACGGACAGAAGGAAATTAGAGGCCCAAAGCGGAACGCTGGGCGGCGAGTTGGTCAACGCCGTTGATCACTCGGCGCATGCCGATGGGGTCGATCTCGTAGACGGTTCGGCCGTCCACTTCGAGCTTGTAGTACGTCAGCCCGATGGAGTGCTTGATCTCGGCCTTATCGCCCGGCTTCCAGTCGCCCATGTCGACTTCTTTCAACGTGCCGCGCAGGGTGACGATGACCGGCGTGACTTTGCCCTTGAGCCCTTTATAGGCCCCTCGGAACGTACCGTTGAACGCCGTGCCGTCGGCCAAGCCGAAGAACTTCAACGACTCACGGCGTACGCCAGTGGTAGTAAAGTTCGCTTCCTGTTTTTCCATGCCCATGTCCAGCTCGACCGGCGCATCCATGCCGCCGCCGCGATGCTCTTCCATCTTGAGCGTGAGCTTGGGAAGCGTCAGGCTCGGCACATCGCCCTGGAAGCTGACGCCGTCGACGAACAGGTTCAGGTTCGCCAGGGTTTCGGGAATCATTGCCATTGAGGTCGCTCCTTAAGCGGCGGTGTCGAGCACTTCGGTCAGCCATTGATTGGTGACCTCTACGCGGAAGTTGGGGTTCTCTGCCGGCGGAACGTCGGTGAAGCGGATGTTCCAGTACACCTTGCCCTGCTCCAGCTGGCTGGCCGTGTTCAGCTCCGGGTCCGCGAATACCTCGAAGTTGATGATTGCGCCTTGGGCTTTCAGGTCGCGCATAAAGGCTTGCAGCCCTTCGGTCACGTCCTTGATGTAAGTCGCGGTGATGGAGCGGTCGACCGCCCATTTGTGGCCGTAGAGGATCGCGTCCATGACGATGTCCATCGTCCGTACGCGAGTGACGAACGCCCACTTCGGATCGCTCGACAACGTGCGGTTGCCCCACAGGCGGAAGCCGTCATCACGGATGATCGTGGTGATGTTGGCGTTGTTGAGCAGGTTGGCTCGGCAGGTTTCGTCACCGTCCAGAAACTCAATCGGGCGAGAGGTGCCGGTGATACCGACGAACTCTTTGTTCGAAGGCGAAGCCCAAAAGCCGTATTCGCTGTCGGTCCAGGCAAACAAGCCAGCCACCCAGGCAGAGCCCGGCGCGTCAACCGTGGCGTCCGCCGTCGTGTCCCAATACTGCACACCCGGATCAACCAGGTACGCCCGCTTGGCGCCAAAGTTCTCGGCGTAGGCCATCACCGCCTCGTCGGTGGTGTTCGGACCGTCGAGGATGGCGAGCCCTCGCAACTTGTCGGCCAGCGCGACTAGCGCAGTACCGACAGCCTGTGTCGCACTGTGCTTGGGAGTCACCAACAGCCGCGGCTGGGCGTTGAACCGGCTTTTGCCGTCCAGCAGCGCTTGCAGGCCGGTGCGCTTTCCGTTGGCCTGTACGCCGCCGATGATCGCCGAGGTTTGTTCGGCTGGACTCTCCAGCTTGGCCACACCGCAGGCCACAATCACGGCCTTGGCTCGCGTGTAGATAGCTTGGCAGGCTTTGGTCATTGCCGAGTCAGGACCGAAGGCGGCCACCGCTTCGCGCTCATTGGTGATCATCACCAGGTCATTGGGCTGTGCGCTGTAGGCCGGCGCCGGCACGAAGGTATCGACCAGTCCGATAATCGACGACGACGGCAACGCAATGACACGAGCACCGGTATCAACGTTCGTGACGGTCACGCCATGAAAGAAACTCATAGATTCTCCAGGTACGGAAAGGCCCCGCAGTGCGAGGTCTTGTTTGTGGTGAAGCGGAAAAGAAAACGCCCCGTCAGCGCGGGGCGTTTATTGGAATTGCTGATTTAGCCAAGCAGGGGCAATGGGCCGATGCTCCGCCAAGGGAAATTCGCCGGACTCCGGCCAGTTGCGCAGTTTTTGACGATAGGCTTGCAGTTCGCTGTATTGCAGCGGGGTCAGGCTGGTGGTGCCCCCGGCCTCCAGCTCATCGCGATGTCGCGATACAACCCCATCAGTTGCAAGCAGGCGCTCATCGCGCCATCGCCTTTCAATTCCTGCAAGAACATCAAATGTTGGCGGTGGTGGATCGATTAGTTCCGGTCCACTGTCCGGGCTGAAATCAATGACCTTGCCTGCGGACTGTCCCGCAAGCAGCTCCGCGTGACGTTCCGCAGTAATTTCAATAGCGTCACGAGGCATCGACAAGTGTATCGACGCGTCGTAAAACCCCTGCGCACTTTTAGAAGCGAACATAAATATCTCCTTAGTAGCCGACGGCCAGCCATGCGCAT
Organism: Pseudomonas sp. AGC41; assembly: GCF_057334555.1. Lineage (NCBI taxonomy): Bacteria > Pseudomonadati > Pseudomonadota > Gammaproteobacteria > Pseudomonadales > Pseudomonadaceae > Pseudomonas > Pseudomonas sp. AGC41. The sequence continues at coordinate 153,628 of NZ_JBHFJB010000081.1, read as the reverse complement.
GATGAAACTACAGCTGCTAGAAAAGAGGCGGAGCCCTTATTTAGAGCTCCGATGTTATGGCCGGTGAACCCCGTTTGTCCGTTAAGGGTAAAGGTCCAGATGGAGACGTTCGGAGCGCCTCCGTTATCTTGGCTACCGATCCACGCGCAACGGTTTGGGAATGCAATGGGAAATGTTGCGGTTACGGCAGAGGTGGTCGGCGCCGTCCACCCCCACTGCAATACCAGGCCGCTGGGAAGTTTCTGATAGCCATTCATGCCAAACAAAGCGCCGAACTCAGCAGTCAGGCCGAGACCACCAGACACCAGTCCAATCCAGAGCGTCTCGGTAATGGCCACGAAGGTAATGGACTGGCCTTCAACCATCTTCACGGTGTTATTTGCTAGTCCAACAGTTAACGATGCACCCGGTACCGCCGCCACGGTGCAAGAAGTTCTTCCCCCCATCACAATCGTGATTGCTCCACCTGAAGGAATACCAGCCACCGCAGGCACGGGTAACAAAATTGCGGCCCCTTCAGCGGGCTGATACAGACCTCCCATATGCGCGGCGGTAACGACACCGGCGGGCAAGTTGCCATAAATTTTGTAATTTCCCAATGCTCTCTGGACGAACTCGGTAGTGGCTAGCAGCCGTGAGTTATCGAATTGTGTAGGGGTGTTAGCCGTAGGGTTGATCAGGGCAGGGGCATTAATCGCCGCAAACCCTTGGGTGACGTTTTGGAACGTGAGGGGCGTGGTTCCAAGAGTGATCGTTCCGTCAGTGATTAACTGCCACCGAGTATCGGCAAGGGTTGCGCCTTGCTCGACCGACAGTATCAGCGCGGAAGTTACTTCAGTACCGCTATCAGCATCTGCCGCACGCTGCCAAGCCGCTATGCCGGCTATGTAAATGCCGTTTTCCTTTGAGACTGCCTGATTCTTCACCAACACTCGATCCCCAGCGAGCAGGCTAACGCCGTCAATCGTCTGAAGCCCGGCTAGCTCAATATTAGCCGTAGTCGCCGCACGCACCGACTGCTTGTTATCGAGCTTGTACAACTCTTCTAGGATCTTCGTATCGACATATTCGCGGGTGGCAAGCACCACGGATGGATCAATCTTCAATTGAATGTTCGAAGTGCCGTTGGTGATGATGTGCATCCGCACCACCTGATTGCGGCCAGAGTTTTGCTCGAGCAGCGGCTTGTAGCTGGGCGCCACGTTAGAAACAGCGCAGAACACGCCGTCTTTGTCTTCCAGCGCCAGCTCGCGAATCCACCAGCCGCCCACATCGGGTGGCAATACCAGCTCCGCGATCAGAACATTGGCATCCTTTTCTGATACCCGGAGTTGATTGAGCTGGGCTCGATAAACCTGATTGATCAGTCTGGTTTGCGACGGACTTGGCACCGGATCGGTGCCGTTCGCATCCCCGATCAGCATGTATTTAGGCTCCCAGGGAATTCCCAAGGCGTCGCAATTGGTTTTCTTGTTGGCACCTAATGTGGTCAGCATGCCGCCAAAAATGGTGTTCTTATCAACCATAAGGGTAGGTATCCAATTCATCGATTATGTAATGGCCAATGCCGCTGTACTCCTGTACCTCGACATCGATATCGGGATTGCTCCAGGGATAAACGTCAATCTCATCGCCGTCATAAACGGTGAACCCCACAAAAGCGTCGAGGCGAGCCTCCAAAACGATGTCCAGACCCGATAGGTGGCGGCTCACCGGCCGGGCGTCATCGATCAGCCATGTCAGTTCTCGATAGGTTTCTTCGCTGATACCTTCGTCAGAAATGCCGATTTTCAAGGCGAACGTTCCCGGCACGCCCATGGGCTCGGTCTCGAACCACTCCGCTACCTCAATGAGGTAGCCGAACGGCTCCACCACACGACGCAGGGCGCCGATGGTGCCTTTATGGGCATGAACGTAGAACGAAGAACGGATCACCGAGCGCTTGACCTCTTCGGGCCACGCCTCGTCCCAACGATCTACCGACCATGCCCAGGCCAACTGGTAAAGCAGGTGCGCCGGGCAGGTGTCCGGGTTGTATAAAGTCCTGAGCGGCACGTCAGTGGTTTCGTCGATGGCCGCTTCGATAGCCCGTTCAAGCTGGGTGCTGTTGAGGGGAAGCAAACTTTTCATCAGCCACCCCGCGTGACGGTAAAGCCTGAACACCATGCCGCTTGCGCTTTGGTTGGCCGGATGTCTTCCCACCCAGGGATCTCGACACGAGCCACGCCGCTGACATGGGCTTGGGCATCGATGGCCGAACGAGCCACCTCTACCCCCAAACGACGCCGTGGATTGATCCAGCCTTGCAATCGCGCCCTACATTCGGCAAGCGCCGCTTCGGTTTCAGGACCGCTACCGGCCATGTGCACGATGGCATCGATTCGATAAGGCAGGATCTCGGCGCCCTGAACCGTCAGCCGGTCAGCAACCGGGCGCCGGTCATCATCGTTGAGGTAAGTGTCGACCTCGGCCAACAACTCTGGGCTGGCCGTGCCATCGCCTTCAAGCGACAACACGGTCACTACCACCTCGGCCGGCGCTGGGCTTTCGGCCGTGGCATCCGCGACCAATCCAGAGGCGTTGCGGGCATGCAGGATGTAGCTGTTTCGAGGTCCTGCAGTGGTCAGCCCCTCGTACCTCAGTTGCACACGCTCGCGCAGTGCGTCGTAACTCTCCAGCACCGCCGGCACCGGGGGCACGGCGGTTGAGTCTTCAGCCTGGATGACCAAACGCTGCAGGTTCACGTTGGCGGCCAACTGCTCCAGGTCCGCACCCGTGGCATGAGCCAGAAACAGCGCCTTGGCCGCGTCGTTGACCCTGGCTCGGTTCTGCATACGTCGATAGGCGCCCAGTTCCAGCAGCTTGGTCACCGGATCGCTCTCCAATAAGGCGGTCCAGTTGTCGCCCATGTACTCTCGAAAAATCGACAGCTGCCCCTGATACATTTCTTCAAAGTCCAGGCTTTCCAACACTTGCGGCGCCGGTAGCGCCGAAAGGTCGATAGTGCTCATACGTTCACCTCCAGCACTACGCCGTTGCCAATATAGGCGCCCGTCAGCTGCAGGATGATCTGGCCATCCATCACAGCGGTGACCCGCACGCGTTCCAACTTCAAGCGGGGCTCCCAACGCCCCAAAGCGCGGGCGACTTCAGCCTGCACCGCGCTTTTCCAGCCCTCATTCACCGGCAGGTCGACATAACGGCGCAGATGGCTGCCGTATTCCGGCCGCATGCGCCGGCTGCCGACCGGCGTGCTGAGAATGTCTTCCACGGACTGCCGCAGATGCGCCGAACCTGACAGCGGCTGCCCCGTGCGACGGTCCATTCCGATCATGGTGTTTACTCTGTCAGCGGTTGCAGATCCGGGTGGGCTTTCAGGAAGGCGTATTGCTCATCGCCGCACGCCGTCACCTGACCGGCAATCACCGGTACGGGCTGGCCGTTAGGCATGATCAGCGTGCGCGAGGTGTAGCGCGTGTCACGAAACACTCGCGCCGGGCCGATGGTGGTCTGCGGCTCAGATTGGGCGGGCTCAGGTAGCACCGCATCGGCGGTCGGCCGCTCCCCCTCAGTTCTTGCTTTGCTCATATCGACGCTCCAGGAATGAAAAAGCCCGCACGCGGCGGGCTGTAGATAGATGTCAGGCTCAGTGTTTGTGGTTCGGCGTGTTGCCGGTGGTGTCGATGATTTTGCCACCGCCGTTGATGTCGCCCGTGACGCGTAACGGGCCGTTGATCAGCACGTTACCGGCCAGGGTGATGTCTGCCGCCGAGGCGTTGATTGCGCCGTCCTCGACGACCACTTCGGTGCCTCCGACCTTGATGGTCACGGTGCCGCTTGGCACGGTGATGCTGTAAGTGCTGGCCTGCCAGTCGTAGACCAGCGAGCCACCGTCATCGAAGCGCCATACCTCAACGTGATCGCGGTTATCTGGCTGGCCTCCGGCGTTGCCATACAACCCAGGCACAAACGTGCCCTGCGCTGGCTCGCCGCTCGGGCTGATCAGCGCGCCCTGTTCACCCAGACTGGGCGACCGCCAGTGGCGGGCCTTGCCGGCGGCGATGCTGTGCCAGCGCACCCAGGCGCTGGTCCACTCCCCTCCGTCAGAAACGCGAACCATGCCGGCGGGCAAATCCACCCCAACTACGCTACAGGGGATGATCAGACCGGCAAGCATGCGGTCATGCTGCGCGCTCGCGTAGGTCATGCCATCTCCTCCGGAGGCAGGTAGCTGCCCTCGCTACCGGGACCAGTGTCAGAGCCGAAGCCCCAGAGGAGCGTGCCGGGCGGCTGGTTGGGCCAGGGCCATTCTTCCTCACCGAGGTAAATAGTTTGTGTCCATTCAACGACCCAGACCGCATAGCCGTCCAATTCGGGGCGGGTCCAGTCTTGGGCTGCCCGAACAAACTCGGCGGGCTCGACCTCCAGCCCCCATGTCTGGATACGCAACAGCACGGCCATTTGTGCGGCGGCGAATGCCGCTTTCTGTTGGCACTCGGCATCCTCACCGCCAACGATGAAGCGCACCTCCAAACGCGCAACCAGCGCCGTCTCCCCTGTTCCGGGATCTCGGCCGGGCTCCAGCTCGACCAACTCAATCACCGCAGCAGGCAAGTCAATATGATCGGCCATATAGGGCATGGTCCGCACGCAGGCCAATCCAGGGATCGCTTGGTCGATATGAGCCTCAACGGCCTGATACAAAAGCTCAAGACTGAAGTCAGACACGGGCCGATCCTCGCAAATACTTCTGCAGTTCAAAGTTCAGCTCCTGCTCCAGGATCTCAAGCAGGCGCTGGTGAGCCCGATTGGTCCAGGACTCGAAGTGCGGCCGGACGTCTTCCAGGGATATCTTGGCCTTGGCGAGCGGAAAGCGGCTATCGTTCTCCGAGACCCAGCCTGAGCTTGCCCCACCACCGCCAGACACCTCACTGTCGGGGTAGTCGCTAGCCTTGAAGTGCTTGCTCGCGGTTCGGATCCAGATATCGGGCCGACTGCCGTAGACCTTCTTGAAAAACGCTCCCCCATATCGACGGCCTGCTACTGAAACACCCGACCGTGATTGTCGAGGTCGACCCGCACGGCTGGCCTCAATCGCATTGATACCGAACCACAGCTTGCCCTGACCGTTTCCCGAAAGCGGATAGGCACGCAGGCGCTGCCGTACAGCAGACACCGCGATGCGCTCCTGCCGGCTTACGGTCCGGGCAATGTGAGTTCGCAGCCACCGTAGGGTTTTGTTAATGGCCCGACGCTGTGCAGCTAAGGAGGCCTTGGGGACCAACGCAGCGAAGTCAGCGAAAGCCTTCAAATCCGACCGATCAGCCTGCAGCGTGATCATGCCGCTGCTGGCTGACTGCTTGACGTAGCTGCCGACGCTCATGGGCATTTCCTCAGCACCAGAGTCACCAAGCCATCGCCGCCGGGCTCTGGCCTGACGACGAGATAGGTACCGCCGCCGTCATGTACCGGCAGGTCGACCACGACCTGCTGCCGCTCACTTACTCCCTCGGCGTCCGACACGCGGATGACTAGGTGCGGTTCGCGAAGGCCGGTGTTAATCCGGCCGAGTTTGGGTTGCAACCAGGGGGCGGAGAACATGCCCAGTACCCGGCGACCTTCGATCAGCACCGGATCGCCGAGGACGTCGAAAACCGTGTTGTCCAGGTCGCCTACCAGCTCGCGAAAGCTCACGATCAGAGTTCCAGCAGGATCTGCGCACGGGGCCGTGTGCACAGGTGCAGCGGGTTGGATTGCGCTTCGCCGGCCACACCCTTGTTGAACGGCAACGGCTCCAGCTTGCTGTAGTACGGAATGCCCTGGGTGTTGACCGTCTCCATGTAATCAGCCGGAGCGAACACCGAGATGTACAGGTCCGGCACGCCTTCAGGGACCAGCAGCGCCTTGTCGTCATGGACGAAGGCCACACCGGCCACCTTGCCACGGTAGCGCTCCCAGACGATGCCACCGAACTCGAAGCTCTCCCGAGCGTCACCACGCAACGCCGCCGCTTGTTGCGTGGCGATGTAGGTTTCCTTGACCGATTTGTGGACGATCAGCTTGTTCCAGAAGTTCTTGCCGCAGAAGGCGCGGGAGCCGGTGCTGGTGACGCTGCCCAGCGCGTCCTCCTGCATGTCCAGCGCCTCCCCGCACTTAACGCGCAATTCGGTGCTCGGGTCGTTCAGCCCCATAGACAGTTTTTGTCGGGACACTCCGAAGGTGGCGTACAGGTCCAACAGAGGTGTTGTACCGTCGGCGTCCAGAATCAAGCCGTTGAGCGCGCCCATTCGCTGAAACTCGTGTGTGGCATCCAACTGGCGGCGCGCCTTTGCCAGCCGGGTGTTCACCACGTCCTGTACTGCTTGCAACTCGGTGCGGGTGCCGAACGCCCGGATGCCCTGGATCTCGTCGGCCTTGATGGTGAAGCGTTCCGGCAGGTGCACGGTGTTGAAAGGAATCATCTTGCGTTTGCTGGCACCGACGACCAGACCCGAAGTACCGCGCTCACCGGCTGGCACCAGGGCCAGGGTGTCGCCATCCTTCTCGATTTGCACTGTCAGGGTAGCAACGCCCTCTTCTTGAAACAGACCGAGGCTGCTGATGCGGCCCGGCAGATAGGGTTGTTCGTTGATTGCGGCGGTGAGCGCCGGTACGGCAAACGCTTCGTCGTCAAAAATGGCGATATCGGCCATGGGTACACTCCAGAAATGAAAAAACCCGCTCTGAGCGGGCTTGGAAACGAGGGAGATCGACTCAGCGGACGAACAAGAAATGCGCGGCTAGGGCTTTTTCAGCATCCGGATCGAGGCCGGACAGGTGGACTTCGCTCACCTCAGCCAGGCGCACCACGGCACGGGCTCGACGTACCACGTCGGATTCGCCAAGCGGGCCGAAGAGGATCGCCACGGCGGTTTGCGTGCCGTCTTCAGCTGTCGGGTCGTAAGGGGCGAACTCGCCCGTGGCAGTGATCAGCCCGAGTACTTGCCCTGGATTCAAGGCTGGGCCTGCCGCGACGTTGATTGCTTCACGCGAGATGTTCCCGGCCCCCTCGGACAGGAGGAATTCTCCGGCGTGCATCGGTTCCAGTTTGATGGTCATGGTCTTGCTCCTTTCGAGGTATTAGCGCTACCTGACTGCGCCGCCTGACGGGCTGCCCAGATAGAGGTGGGGTCGGGTTGTTTGGCCTGGACCTTCGGGGCCGGATCTGCGTTGAGCGGTAGGCTGTTATCGATCTCGAAGCCTTTGCCGCTGCCGACCAGCTTGTCGAACAGACGCGCTCGAACCGAGGCGGCATCCAAACCGGCCGCGACGTATTCGGCGCTGAACTCAGGCAGTCGTGCGGCAACGCAGAGATCGTTTACGGCTTTGGCACGGGCCAAGCCCGCCAGGACGATGGCCTCGCTTTCCAGCTTGGTCGAGTTGAGCAGCGGCTCAATCAGGTTGCTGATGCCGTCCGCCGTACAACGCTGGGTGATCATCAGGGCCAGCTTGGCCGAGTTCGCCACAGGAGGATCCTGGGGCGGATCAGTAGGTTCAGGCTCCAGCTCGATATCCGGTTCAGGTGGTTCGTCCAGTTGGGCAAGCAATTCAGCCGGGGCATGCTGGTAACGCTGCAGCACGGCGCCCTGCCCCAGACACGCCTTGACCTTCACCCCGTCGCCCACCTCATCGGCCAGCCCGAGGGCCACCGCTTCGTTGGCAGTCAGCCAGGTTTCAGCCGCCACCAGGCGCCGAAGCTCGGCTTCGTCGATGTCCGGCGCCTTGGCCTTGTAGGCCGCGATAATGGCCTCCATGGTTTGATCGAGGACGTCGGCCACTTTCCGGAAGTCTTCGGCGTCCCCTGCCGCGTAGGTCCATGGGTTGTGGATCATCAGCATGGCGTTGGAGGCGATGACCACGCGGTGGGCCCCGCAGACCGCGACACTGGCCGCACTGGCTGCCAGGGCATCGACCCGGCCGGTACAACGCTCGCCGAGGCGGGACAACGCGTTGTGCATCGCCAGACCATCGAACAAATCGCCGCCGATGCTGTTGAATGCGGCGATAACCGGCGAAACGCCGTCGTCCATGGCGCGCAGATCCTGCACGAACTGATTCGCCGTGATGCCCCAGGTGCCGATTTCGCCGTAGACGAACACCTCGATAACCCGCTCCTCGGCTTCGCCGCTCTCCTGCATGGCGTACCAGGTCTTGTCCTGGACGTTCACCCGCTGGCCGGCTCTGTTGTAAATGCGCGGAAGCGCTGGTTTGCTCATGATTGCTCCTTGTCGTCAGTAACCTCGACGGCTTCGTGCGTGTTGTAGTTGAGGCCCAGCGCCTGGGCTCTAGCGTTGTCGGCTGCGTTTTCCGCGTCGACGGTTTCAGCGTCGTAACCGGTGCGGGTGACCATCTCGCTACGTGAGGCGAACCCGGCTTGCACTTCCATGCGGCGGGCCTGCACATCCTGAACTGGCTGGATGTAAGCCCAGCCTTGCGGCACCCAGCGCGTACGCAGGTATTCGCGGCGCCGTTTGGCGTAGTCGTCCAACACCAAGGCACCGGACAGGACCGCCATGTCCATCCAGGCAGCACGGATCGGGCGGCAGAGCTGATGCACATACACGCCGAACTGAAGCTGTTCCAGGCGGCGCCGGAACTCGTTCAACACGACGCGCAACGCCCGGTCATTCACTTCACGCATGTCACCGGTGAGGATCTCGTAAGGAGTGCCGGTGCCCGCCGCTGCGGCCATCAGTTGTTGGCGCATGAAGTCGGGGTAGTTGTTGCCTGCGTCCGGCGGTTTGGAGAACTCAACCTCCTCTCCCGGACCCAGCTCCTGCATGGTGCCGGGCTCCAGCGCGACCATGGGCGTGAAGCCGTCACGGTCAAAGCTCAGCGGCTCACCGGTAACGGGATCCCTTGGCACGGGACCAGAGTCCGGCGCAGGGCGACTGATGAATCCGGCGAAGAGGTTTGCAACCTCCTGCCGGAACAGCACTGCGTCGTCATAGTTATCCAGGCTACGCAGCCGTTTCAGTACAGGAGACAAGCGCGGAACGCCGCGCAATTGCCCCGGCTCGACCGGTTCGAAGATGTGCAGCACCTGCGATGCCGGCACGCGAACCAACTGGTTGTAACCCGCGTTCAGCGATACGCCGTCGCGGGGGTGTGACAGGTACATCCAGTAGGCCACCCGCTTGCCGTCCGGTGTGAACTCGATGCCAGCACGAATGGCGTTGCCGGTGCGCGTGGTTTCGAATTTGTCATGGGGCACGAACTCCGGTGCGAGGATCTGCACCTGGAGCGGCACTGCCAGCCCCTCGTCAAGGCGGCGTGGCCGTAGGCGGACAAAGCATTCGCCGGAAGTCTCGACGGTGCGAGCGACCAGCGCCTGCTGCCCATAGAAGTCGGTGTGCTCATCGGCGTCCGACTCATCCACCCAGTCATCCCATAGCAGCTGCAGCAGCTTGCGAAGCGCGTTGTCTTCGGTGTTCGGCCTGGGCGTGATGCCCGTGCCGATCAAGTTGCTGACGCGTTTGTCGATGACGTTGAAGGCATACGGGTCGTTGCGTACCGCTGCCCGCGACCGGCCGCGCAGGTTGCGCAGTGCCGGTGTGTTGATGCTATTAATTCCGTTGTCGGGTGCATCCCAGCCAGTGGATCGGCGACCCTCTCCGGCGCCTTCGTAACTGGCCTTGATGTTCGACGGCAACAAGAATCCGCTACGGCTTAGCGTCGGATAGTGTCGGGCCATCAGACTCCTTTGCCTCCGTGATAAAGCCGGACTACGCGCGAGCGCGGCCCGGCCGAGTTGACCAGAGAGGTGCGGATCTCGTCGCGAGCCTTGATCAGCTCGTCGACGGTGCGGTACTCCACGGTGCGGTCGGTGTAGCGCACGACTTTTTCACCGCGAGCGATGGCCGCCTCAACCGCGTCGAGGTGCTTTTGTGTAAAGGACATATCAGCGTCTCTTCAGATAGCCGCTGGTGGAACTGCGGCGTTGAGGGGGTGGTGCAGCGGGTCGTGGTTGAGCCGCTTTGGCGATGGGTTGTGGTGTTGGCTGTGGCAAGGCCGCCGGAACCGGCTGAGTGACTCGTTCGCCCTGCACGGGCTTGATGCCCAGCGCGTCATCAAACAACCCAGACTGCGCCAGAGCCTGACAGACCCGCTCCCAGTCGTGCTCCTTGTAGCGGTTGATGCCCAGGTAATGCGCCATGGCAAGGCAGTACACCATCAGGTCGAGGGCTTCGTTGCGCTCGGCCTTGCCCTTGACCCATTCGATGCGCTTGTGGCCCCGCACATACCGGGCGACCTTACGTTCAGCTACGCACTGCGCGAAGAAGTCGTCCGGCAAGTCGCTGGCAAAGTGCAACGCGCCCGGGCCGGACTCGAATGGGTAGCGGTTGTAGATCCAGTCTTTCGCCGTGTCGGTACCGACAAACCATAGCTCGGCGCCGTTGCGTTCTGTCTGGCCTTTCCAGGTCACATCCACCATGGACGGCCGCTGGGCAATCACCGGCTTGCCGGGCTTGCTCGCGCCCTTAATGGCGAACACGTTGCGCCAGCGGCGCACGCGGCAGAACTGATAAACCTCGTCGGTGTGATGACCGCCGGAGTCGACAGCCGTCGCCAGAATGCCCAGGCCAACACCGCATGGATGCCGATACTTGGCCTTGAGCAACTCGTCCAACGCCGCCCAGGTGCGGTCGTCAGCCGGGTCGCCCGCGACGATCTGGTAGTCAATGACCCAGCGCTCCATGCCGACGCCCCAGCCCATCGCCATGAACTCCAGGCGGTTGGCCTGGACGTCAACGGCGCCGGTAATCATGAGCACGCCAGCTGGCATCGAGCCGAGGGTGAAGTTCTCCAGGCGTGCCCGGTGCTTCAGGGTATCGGCCTTGGTTTGCTCCTGTGCGCTGTCCCATACCTTCGCCAAACGGGTGTTGTAGAACACCTGCATAGGTTCAAGGTCGCCCTTGGCTTGGGCTTTTTTGGCCTTTTCGAACTGCTTGGCAAGGGACTTCCAGTCCATCCAGCCGAGCGGTGAATACAAGGCGTTGAGGGTAAACCCCACCGTCTCGCCGTCACCCTCCGCATGGGCGCGCCATTCACCTTTGGCGAGCATCTCGGCCTTGTGGTACTCCTCGATCAGCACGTCACAATCAGGGCCCGCGCACTGGTAATGCACCACGCTGAAGTCCCGCGAGTAGTGCAGGCGCTCCCATTCCAGGGTCTGCATATGGCCGCAGGTGGGGCACGGTACGTAGTAGTGACGCTGGTCGCTGCCCTCGAACAAGTCGGAGATCCGCGAGGCGCCTTTGATGGTTGGTGAACTGGAGAAGTAAAACTTGGCATTGCGACCGAACGTACTGCCCCGCGTTTCCGCCAGCTCGATGGGATCGCCCTCCTCGCCGATGTCCACTTCCCAGCGGTCGATCTCATCGCCGTAAACGTAGCGCGCCGACAGCTCCGAAAGGTTGGCCGCAGAGCCGGCTGTGGTGACGTACAGAGAACCGCCCTCGAACTCCTTGGTGTCCATGGTGTTGCGGGAATCTCGGGAGCGGCTGGAGGCCACTCGTTCGCGCAGGACCGGCGTGGCCTTGATGGTCTTGCCTATCCGCGAGGAGACCCGCTTCGCCAAGCCCAGGCTCGGCAGCAACGTCAGGATGTTCGACGGCGCCATGTGGATCAGGCCGCCGATCCAGTTCAAGGCGATCTGGGTTTTCATCAACTGCGAGGCGACCATGGTCACCACGCGTTTGCAGGGGTGAGCCGGTGAAAGGCATCGCATCGGCTCGCGGGCGTACGGTGTACGTGACGTGCGGTACTGGCCGGGCTCTGCGGCGCCGGTGTCACGCGGGATGCGCATGTATTCGTCGGCCCATACATCGATCCAGACATCCGGGTCGGGACGCAGCCCACGGAAATACGCCTCGCGGTACACCTCTGCACCGTCAGGGATTTCCGTGGGCATAGGCTCAACTCGTGTTCAGGGCGTGTTCAAGGTCCGCCGAGGACAGGCGCTCCGCGTCCTCCAGCGTGCGGCGTAAGGCCGCCGTCAGGTGCTTTTCGATTTCCCAGGGGTCGGTCATGACTGCCAGCTCTGGCGCAAGCTGTGGCGGCATGCCAAACAGCTGATCGCGCAGGAGGCGGCCAGCGTTGTAGGCGCCCAATTTCACGGCGGGTAATGCGACCAGCGACCCCTTGGCTTTGTGCAGCTCGATTTCCGCGAGCTGGGCCAGGTTGTGCTCACGCAGTGCGCGGGCTTTCTGGAAATCGGGGAGCTGCCCCGCAGGGGTGTTCGCGGGCGGCGGCGCAGCCGTGCAAGTCGACTCAACCGAGGTTGAAAGCTGGCCGTACACGTCACGCTGAATCCGGTCCTGCTGGTGACGTTCGGCGACGGCGGCTTTGCTCGGGTCGGCAGTGTCGCGAATCAACGCTTCGCTGGCCTGAACATCGACTTGTTTGCCGTCGGCACTGAGCACCAGCCGGTTGTTGTTTTTCAACCAGGTGATGTAACTCGGTGCCCTGCCGATCCGGGCCGCGAAGGCGCTCTTCGACAGGTACTGTGGTTCTGTCATGAGCCCTCCTTTCAACGGCTTTTCAATGCAGACCTTTCAATTTCAATGGCTTGAATTTCAGTAAGCTGGCAACCCTGCCGCTAACGCTTTCCCGCGGGTTTGCGACCCCGTACCCCAGGGAAAACGGCAGGGTCCCCGGCGCCAAAATCATCCCTGCCCGCCAGCGGTCGGCGGTGCCTCTGCAATACCCAGCCGCTTGGCGGCCCAGCGTTCGTAGAGGCCGATGGCAACATCGGCACCCGCCATCGCCGTCAAACATCCCAACGCCCCCGCCGTCCAGATGGACATGCCGGCGGCGATCATCAACATCATCGCCGTCACCCCGCAGGCGATACAGGCACCGGATCGAAGCGCGAGCCGCCGAAGCAATGCCCAGCCTCGCGCCCCATCCTTGTCGGCCCGCCACATCTCCCCCGATACGCCGCCAACCAAGGCCAGGAGAATTACTAACCAGATTGGCATTTCTGCCAGTGCTTGCTGCTCATTTGTCATAAGATTTTTTCCTGATTATCGGTCTGTTTCAGTACGATTGCGCGCGTTCAAATCACTGTTGAGTTTGTTACTCAGCCATTGTTTTTAAGGAGGGGGGTATGACGGGTTTCGAGTCGGTAAGTCTTGCAGTCGCCGTAGTCGGCGTGTTGGTAGCACTGGTTGCTGTCCCGGCATTTGTGCTCATGTGGATACAGGCCACAGATGAGCAGAGGGAACGCTTTAGAAAGTTCTGGAAGAAAATTGGTGCAAGGGCTTACAGGGGCTGGGCTTACGTTTCCTGCTTGATACTCGTAGCTTCCGGTGTTGAGAGGGTTACTGCGTTTGTTACCAGCTCTGCCCCGATCACTCGTCTCGACATTTTCCTGTTGCTTCTGAATCTAATGAGCCTCATGGTTTTTTCGGTGGCATCACTGATTATGTTCGTAGGGTTCCGCCTGACCGATCTGAAGCAAAAGGCCCTCTTACAAAACAAACCTACCTAACGCAAAAACCCGGCGCAGGGGCCGGGTCTGATGTTTGTGTGTGCCTGCCGCTTTATGCGGTCGCACCTATCGAAGATGAGTACTTTTTACAGGTCGATTCCGGTGGCAGCAAGCCCGTTTTAATGCCACCCGGTGAATGTCTGGTGAACGCCTAGGCAATGTCGGCGAATATCTTTATTTCAGCTTCCTGCGCCTGGGGCGCTGTCCTTCCTGTCCCACTATCTCTGATCGAAGTAGGACAGCTACAGGCGCCTAGAATCGGGGCCTGCCCCACTGTCCTACTTAATTTTCTCTTCTCTCCCGTAAAGAGAAAAAGCTAAGAGCACGCGTGCGCGCCATGGGCGCGTATGCGCTCCCGCTACGCTCACACATGGGCGGGACGTGCGGGAAGGTTGGACAGTAGGACAGCTCAACAACAGCGCGGCCCGCGCTTGTCCAACTGCATCAAACAGCAGTGGGACAAGGCGAGCCGGTAGGACAGCCACGGACGCAAACGGGGTCAAGCAGCGACCCCCATCAGCAGCCAATAGATGCACAGGTGCGCGTCATGCAGACGCTGGTAGTAGGTGTCACGCCCGCAGCCGCAGTGGGCATACTTCAAACGCATATCGGAGTCCTGGTTGCAGTAGTGCTCTCGCACGATCTGCACATGCAGAGGATCGAGGTGTTTGGTCACGATCAGCTCAATGTCCAGCGAACCTTCCAAGGGCGCACGGAACGCTCGCCGACCGCGAATCAGCTGTCCATTGCTCTCCATCATCATGGCGACCATGTTCCCGCCGGCGAGCCCGCCAGCACTAAGGTCGCAGTGAAGCTCCTCGGCCCATTTGCGCAGCCGCGAATCAATCTCCTTAATCATCGAAACATGGCTCCTCAAACGGTTGCTGCTCCAGGTTCGATGCCCTGCCCCAGTTGTCTGGCTTCTTGTAAGCCCAAGGCCTGATGCCGCTCTTGCGCAGAGCAGGTTGCCGGACCTTGCGCCAACCCAACCGGTGCATGATCGCCCCGACCCGCATCTGCTCTGGCTTGCCCCAGTGGCCATAATCCAGCTTCAACGCCCCCAGCAGAATGTCGGTGCCGGTTGCGGTCTCGCCAATCTGAGACTCCTCGAGCCAAGACAGGATCGGGCCTTCCCATTCATCCACCACAAAGCGCTCTTCCTGCGCCTCGGCGAACAGCGGCGCCTCCTCCCGGTTGACCCACCAGATATCGCCGGACTGATAGCAAAACATCGCCTCGGCCCACAGCTGGTCGCGGATCTCGCGCAACTTATCAAGGTCCACCTTGGTACAAGCAACCGGCCAATATCGACGGTTGCCGGTGGCATCCTTCAGGTATTCGTCCTGGTTCGTCGTACCCACGAAAACACACTGGCGTGGCACGTCCATCGTTCTTCGGCCGTAGCTCTCGCGGTAGGTGTCCGTCGAGGCCGAGAAGAACTGCTTCGCCTTGGTGGACTCGGCCTTGTTAAAACTGTCCAGCTCCCCCAGCTCAACGATCCACTTGCCGCGAATCGCCTGGAACCCATCCTTGTCGCCCAAGGCGAAGGGGGTATCCATAAACCAGGCACCACCCAGCACCGACATGGCCGTGGATTTACCGGCGCCCTGTGCGCCTTCGAGGATCATCACTGAGTCAGCCTTGCAGCCCGGCTGCATCACACGGCCGACCGCCGACACCATCCAGCGCTTACCGACCTTGGAACTGTAATCCGTCGGGGCCACGCCCATGATGTCAGTCAACCAGGTGTCGAGCCTGGGCACCCGATCCCACTCCAGGCTATTCAGGTAATCGCGAACAGGGTGAAAGGCATGGTCATGTGCAACAACACTGACAGCCTCGATAACGCTGCTCGCCTTGACCCGCAGGTTGTACTGTTGCGCGAGCCACTTCATGACCAGCATGTCATCAATATCAGCCCAATCGCCTACACCGCCGCCATACGGAGCAGCACGCAGCTTGACGATCTTTGAGCTGAACGCACTGAAGCCAATCACTCCGGCCCAACGTTCGTCGTTGCCCAGGATCAGCTCTACGTTTTGCATGTGCGCGATCAACATGCCGTTTTCTGTGCGGGCCAACAGGTCTTTCCAGCCACCCGCTGCAGGTGGCTTGACCACCGCCAGAACCTGGCGGCGCACCGCCTCCAATCCTTCAGCACAGTGCAGGTCGTTGAAGTCGGTCCACTTGTCCTCTCGTTCACCCGAAAAGATCGGGGCAACTACCTGGCCGCCAACAACCGTGGCTGCATTGTTGGCCTTCTCTTCACCTGGGTTCCAGGGCTCGCCATTTGGGCGCTTGGTTTTCCAGTCATCATCCCGGCAGATGATTAGTGGACGCCCCGGGAACCGCTCGCGCATTACCTTGGTGACCGTCATGAGGTTGCCCGCATCAAAGGCAATGGCGACCGTCAACGAGGTCGCCATGTGCAGGCTTGCACCGGTGGCGTAGCCCTCACACACCAGCACTGGCTCGCCCGGTTCAGGGTGCGGACCAATGAGGTGGAAGGCGCCTTCCTTCGCCATTCCATAGGGCCAGTAAGACTTGTCGCGGCCAGTGTCCTCTTGCTTCTCGGGAAATATCACTTGTAACCCGACGATCTGGTCCCGAGCGCTTTGCATGGGCACCAAAACCGCGCCGGAGCGCGGAGCATAACGAACGCCCAGGCCCACGATCTGCTTTCGATCCAGATAGGTGCTACGGCCCTTCTCGGGCATCCGCTTGAATAAACCAGCAGCACGGTTAGCCGCTCGACGGGCAGCGTTGGCAGCCTTCTCGGCGGCCTTGCGCTTGGCTTCCTCCTGACGAGCGCGCATGACTTCACGCTCTTCAGGCGTCATCCGGCCGGGCTTAACCCTGATCTTTTGCGTTTCCCCTGTACGCCAGTCGCCGAACGCACCGAAGATCAAGGTTTCGCCCTTCTCGGTGTGGTGCTCGTGCAGAACGTACCAGCCGTTTTTCTCTTTGCCCTTATCCAGAGCGGTCTTGCATCGAGTCAGCTTGCCGTAAAGCAGTGGCTGCGCGGGCTCCAGACCGAAGTCCGCAAATTGATTCAGCACGTCATCGAGCATGGCGAGCCTCTCGCATCTCATCGATGGACTGGCAGTTCACGCACTGCGTGCAGCCCTGCTGTGCCAGTCGCCGCGCCTCGGGGATCGGATCGTCACAGCTTTCACAGAACAACAACGAATGCCCAGGCAACGCCGGCTTGAACGCACTGCGCGCAGCAAGCGCCTGATCGATGCGCTCCTGCACCAAGTCATTGGCGAAATCAGCAATGTCAGCCACGGCCGTCACCCCGCGTTGTGTGGTTGACGTACGTGGCGCGATTGAACAAGCCCAGCAGCCCCTGGATACCTCGAAACACCTGCAGGCGGATCGCTGCCAACTCGTGATCACTGACCACCCCATCGCCAATGCTCTTGGCCCAGGTGTCGGCCAGATCTGCCACCTGCCGAAAGTACTCAGCGAGGCCGACGGTAAGGGTTTCCGGCATGTCAGTGGTGTACACCTCAGACAGCTCGTGCCAGATCGTATCGCCGACCAAGGCATGCACCGCATCCAGAATGCGCCTGTCCTTAGTCAGCTCGAGGATCTCGCCAAACTCTTGAATGTTTACCGAATGGCTGGGGTGCGTGGGGGACAGCTTGTGCTGCAGCGTGGTGGGGTTTCGGCCGGTGGTGGCGGCGATTGCAGCGGCGCCGCCTGGGTAGTCCCGTGCGGCATGGTAAAGCGCCAGATCGAGCGGCAGGACTTCCCGCTGTGCTCGTTCGACGCAACTAAGAGCGATTCGGCTCATGGCATTATTCCTAATAAGTTGCCAGTGCCGCGCGGCATGCAGTGGTGATACATTTGCCGCGTGGCTTGAAAGGGCCCAAACGCCGGCTAGATCTTAGGGATCGACACCGGCACCGTGCCGAGGCGAACAATCCGTTGCTCACCTCTGGCGCAACAGCTGCCCAATCTGTGGTGGAGAAGGCAGCAACACCAAGGCTTCCGAGCCTTGGGAAAGCGCGATAAAGGGAGGTGGTTTGCATGTGGTGTGCCCGCCTACCTTTATCGCGACCCGACAGCGCTGTGGTGGTGCGTGCCGGGAGGAACTGGGCGACCTTTGGGTCGCCTTTTTTCTAGCTAGGCGACGGCCTTGTGTGGAGCTGATGCGTTCAAAAGCCAAGACGCTTGGAAACCATTGCCTTTCCGCATCGCCGCATCTGCCAGTAGCTCAGCGTATTTTGTTTCACCGGTGTAATCGGTTCGCGGCAGGCATGCAGCCTGACGCCACTTGTTCAACGCTTGACAGCTTCTGTTACATACCTTGGCGGCGGCCCCAATGCCGCCTGCAGCTTCGAAAGCGAACGCAATAGCGCTCGGAAAATCAGCGGGGTCCAACATGTCAGCCTCCATTTATCAACTTACGGTTGATGTTATAGATCAACTGACTATTGTGCAACCTTTGTGAGAGCATCAACCTATGGTTGATAAAAATACCCTCCGCGCAGCTTTCAGCGAGCGCCTACACGAAGCACTTGATGATGCGGACATACGACGCCGAGGCCGAGGCGTAGACATCCATCGTGAGCTACAACGTCGGGGGGTAAACAAAACTACACAAGCTATTAGCAAATGGTTGAATGGAGAAGCCTTTGCCGAGGCAGATAGCATGTCTGCCCTTTGTTCATGGCTGAAAGTTCGCCGGGAATGGCTTGAGTACGGCGTCTTACCAAAACTTCCTTTGGGTGAGAATGACAGCCGCTCATCTAGCTCTGCCGATGAAAGTAATGTAAGCGTGGTTAGCCATCGGTTCGGCAAGGTTCCATTAATTTCATGGGTGCAAGCTGGAGCTTGGTGTGAAGCCATCCCAAATATAGAGTCTTATGATTCAGACTCTTGGCTATCTTGCCCTGTTCAAATAAGTGCTCACGGATACGCTTTGAAGGTTCTTGGCGATTCGATGACGAACCCCGGACCAGGTCGGAGCTACCCTGCCGGGTGCATTATTTTCGTAGATCCAGAAGCCGAAACTAGGACAGGGGATCGGGTAATTGCAAGATTACCTCGAACTAACGAAGCTACTTTTAAGATATTAGTAGAAGATGCAGGCCGGCAGTATCTCAGACCAATTAACCCGCAGTATCCGATAATTGAAATAACGGAAGAAACTCACATCTGCGGGAAAGTTGTTGGCGCCTTCGTTCCAGAGTAGTCACCCAAAGTCAAAACGACTCTCAGCAGCCCATCTCAGACTTTATACCATACATATTCTCAACTCTTATTGAGTTAAGCTTATTGTCGGAACCAACAATGCGCAATGCCTCAACCACGGCGTTTCCGATGGTAGCGTAAGCTATCGAATCGGCCTTATTGGCGGTGGACAAATTCCGGAAGGATAGCAGTCCACTACGAAGCTTTGTGGTTAAATTCTCAGGCGTAGACCGCAGCCATTGCACATAATCATCAGCTGTCATGCTTGCTAGATATGCAACATCCTCCGGACTCCAGGAGCGCTCCGTTCCCACTCGCCATGAGATATCGTCAATATTTAGATTCTTGCCAGCCTTACCTGCTTCGATAACTTTCGCTCTAAGAACTTCATTTTGTACGCGATCTAAGTGCCAGGAAGACATGACTGAGCTATCTTGGAAGCTCCGTTCGTGGACAACCACGAAGTCCTCGATATATTCATCAACCGCCTCCCCCAACTCTTCTAGCATATCAATCGCAGAAGAAAAATCTGACAAAGAAATTGTCTTCAACTCCGTATCAAGGACTTTCTTGAGCCGCTGTGTAAACTCATCTCCATCGTCACCAAAAGAGTCATGATAGATTTTCCACGCACCTCGCAATTCAGCGTCAACATTACTTACCCGATATCGCTCCTCTACTTCTGCAAAGACAGTTAAAACAGCTTCTTCTTCGACGAATCCACGCTCAAGATAGCTACCAATTCGCGCGTCGAATTTTGACTCCGACATTTGTAGTTCAACATTCATGTTTTTGAATGCTAACTGCCCCTCAGTCAGGCTATCTGCACTGGAATTAAGATAATTAGCCCATGAGCCTGCGGCCAAGCTACTACGAAGATCAGAATAACTTATGAAACCATTACCTAAATAATAGGAAGAACACAGCACTGCCGCGTGCAAATAGAATTCACAGACAAGTCCTGAATCCTTATTATTCAAAAACGATGCATGTGCGCTTAGCAAAGCTTTCAGCTTTCGAAGCACTCTAACATTCTTAACACCAATTTTTAATATTACAGACCTGAGAAAATCGTAATGATCAAAATCTGGAGAAAACACATGATTAAAATTCGTTTCGCACGACGGACTATACAGCAATTCTGCATCCACAACTTTTTCGCGATATGACTCAAACTGTTCTAAATCACCGCTGCCTTTATCGAAGGATTTCTCATTAAAAATCATGACAACCTTACAAGATTTCCTCTGAGCCAACTCATCCGCCAGTCCCATAAACTCTTTGATGCTCAGCCCGCTTCCTTTGCGCTCAATATCGTCAAAACAGACCACATAGTTATTTACCAAACTATATTCAAAACTGGACATAAGGCTAGAAAACTTATCCAGCATCGGTATTTTTTTGGCGTGTCCGGTCAGAAATCCCAAAAAAGGAGCTTTCGATTTCGCCAAGTCCAATGCTGACTTGACTTGAGGAAATTTCGAGTAAAGCGTACTGGACTTCTCAAGTTCCCTTTCAAAAGTTTTTACTATCTTTTCGTCCGACGCGATGGCACTACCATTCTGAAAAATACTCGCTCTAATATCAGCAAGAGAGTTCCTGCCAAAAAGCGAAACGTAGCTATATGCAATCTGACCTAAATCTTTTTTTTGTATACGACCAGCAATGTATTCTTCCCAAAAAAAAGTTTTCCCAACTCCCCAATCACCCCTCAATACTATGACTCCAGAGTTAGATTCAAAAAACACATCTAATGATTTTTTTAGGTAATCCATACGATCGACTTCCATTGCTGGGGCTGAGGATCCACATCATAGCAATGAGCCACCCCGCGTTCACTATCATCGTGCCAAATCGACTCATAGGTAAAAAATCAACGATCAGTTGTTGACATACATCAACTCCTGGTTGATATTCATCTCACTCTTCCACCACAGAGCGAGGTAAAACCATGCACACCACTGCATCCATACACGTACATCCGGCCGTAGCCGACCTAACTCGGATCTTCGAAGTGAGGCGCTTGGCACGCAGTCACGGCTGCACCTTCATTCCGTCAAAACCTAAGCCACAGGCTCATACCGCACCGACCTCTTTCGATCCAAACGACGGAGGCCGGGCGGCATGAGCAAATTCAGGATTTATAACCGCACACTGACCTTGCTCAGCGCTCAGGTGAACCTCAGCGGGACATTCAACCACACCCTACGGTCCACGGCTCGACGCGATGTACTGGCGTTTCGGTTGAAAGTGGAACGCAACAAAGTGGACAGCACCTTCACAATTGAGTTGGGTTCAGAGCGCCACACGCTGACCCTCCCCAACACTAAGAAAACGCACTTGAAGCTGGCCGACTTCATCGAGGAGATCCTCAACGGCCCTTTTGAGCTATCTGGAGAATCCCACCCGCTACGACATGCAGAACGCGAGTACGGTGCTTTTAGCACTCAGCAGCGCGAACAAGTTCTCAGGCTCGTATGCACGGGCGGGTTTATCGACCTGGACCTGGGCTTTGAACTGCCGATCCGGCTCGCCGTGCACCGCACACGTACACGCGCGGGCATCACCATAGTCATGAGCATCGGCGTCAAAAGCCCGCGTACCAAGTGCTTCACCGTGTACGGCACCGACGCCGAGATGTACGAGCAGGTTTGCGAATCCATCAACCACCTGGCTGCGCTGGCGACACCCACCGCGCACGCAGCATAGGAGGGCTGACATGGAGCGCAATCTCGAAAAGACCGCCAAGCACTTTGGCCTGACCCGCCCCACCCTGATCAAGCTCATGCGTGAGAAGGGTCTGCTCACCGACCGCAACCTGCCGGCGTTCCCCGTCCGCGACCGTGAATACCTTCGGGTCAAGGACAGCAACTGGTACCACGACACGCTGGGCATGCAGTACAGCCAATCGACACGCGTCCGGCAGGCCGGCATCCCCTGGCTAGCAAAGCAACTGGGCCCCGACCTTCCTGCCATCCCGGCAGACAACCGTGACGTGGCCTAGGGAATACGCCCGCCAGATCATCGCCCTACGCACCCGAGAGGAGCGCAACGCCGCGCTCCTTGAGGTGCCGGAGCATCTGCGCGAGCTGACCAAACGCCATTGCCTCAATGCCTGGAATCACCCGGCCCGAAACAAACGCATGGAGAGCCCCAAGCCTCATGACTAGCCAGCCTCAAAACCCGCTGCGCCTGATGCCAGCACCGGAGACGGCCACCGTCGAGCTGCTGTATCGCACCTTCGGCGACGTGCTTATTCCCCTCGAAAAGCTGCGCGTGCAGTACTTTCGCAACCTCAACGAGCAGTCGTTTGCGGCCGAAATCACCAGCGGCCGCATTCAACTGCCCGTGACCACGCTGGACAGCAGCCGTAAGGCACCGAAGTACGCGCACATCCGCCACGTCGCGGCACTGATCGACATCCAGGCCTATAAGGCCGACGAAGTCCACGCGAAGGCACAGGCCGACGCAACCGAAGAAATCCAGCCGTAACGGCTGCCACCACCAGCCACCCGAACCACCAGGAGCACACCACATGACTGCAATTCAAATATGCGCGTTGATCGCCCTGATCGCCGGTGCAGCCCTCATCTACTGGACCGGCTATAGAGGCGGCCTTATCGATGGGCGCATTCAAGGTCACGAGGCTGGCATCGAAGAAGGCACGCACGACGAGCGTGCGGCAAACGCCAAAACCATTCGCGAACTAAAGGCATCGCTCAACTTCATCCGCGCCGACCACAAGCACCTCGCTGCCCATGCGAAGCAGCTAAGAGAAAGCCAAGCCTTCGGTTCTCAAGAGCGCCAAACGCTTATGCAGATCGCCGAGAAACTGAGGTTGGCATCAGACACCTTCCGCGCCATGAGCTCTAAGGCCCAGGCACAGCAGGCGCTCGACCTGCGCGACAAAGCACTGGACATGGCCGCGCTGCTGGATCAGGTCAAAGTGGAGGACGCAGCATGAGCCGCCACAGCCCGATGCTACGCCTCTCACCTCAAGACGCCGGCGCTCTTCACCAGCAACACGCCAAAGCCACCGCCGAACTGCGCGAAGTGACTCGATTCCGCAAAGAGTTCGACCGGCAGCTGTCGTTGCTGATCGGCTACGACGCCCTGCGCAAGTTGCACAAGGACACCCAGAACGCCCTGCTGCTCGCCGACCTGGTCAAGGAGGCAGCATGAACTGGATCCTCACTCATACCGGCAAACGCTTTGACCTGTTCGAGCCGGACGTCGACCTGATCGACCCACGAGACATTGCGCACTCGCTCGCTCACTTGTGCCGTTTCAATGGCCACACCCGAGAGTTCTACAGCGTAGCCCAGCACAGTTGCTTGGTTGCGGATCTAGTGCCGGCCGAGCACAAGCTCGCCGCCTTGCTCCACGACGCCACCGAAGCCTTCATCGGCGACATGGTGCGGCCGCTCAAACAGTGGATGCACGCCTACCAGGACGTCGAGGCTTGGATCTGGGACCGCATTTGCACCCGCTTCAGCCTCGATCAGGACCTGCTGGCATCCGTCACCCAAGCCGACCTGATTGCCCTGGCCACCGAACGCCGCGACCTGATGCCACCCGACCCGGCCACCTGGGATTGCCTTGTCGGCATCGAACCCGCGCCCGAACGCATCCGGCCGTGGTCACCCACCGAAGCCCGGCTCACCTACCACCAGCGCCTGATGGACCAACTCGCTATCGAACACCGGAGGAAAGCGGCATGAAGCAAGTACAGAACCACACCCCATACCAGCCCGCTTTGCTCCGCAGCGCTAGCAGGGTCGACGCGCCTGTAAAAAACAGTCTCTGCTGCGCAGCAGCAGGCATTACTGCTCTTCCCAGCAGCACCACCGAGGCGCTTATACCCCACGAAAAGCTGCGCCGGGCAGCGCACACTGAAGCAACGCTGATCGCCCAACATAGCCCGCCCGCGCAGCCTGCTCAGGGGTATAAAGCCCACTATAATGTAGTGTCATGCTTTACAAGCGGCATTAATCCGACCTCGAGCCTTTTCAGCCGCGATGGCAGCCGCCTCGATGTCATAGATAACAAGCATGGAAATGCCACCAGGTTTCGCTTCCTGAATTATCTGTATGCCATGAAGGACATCTCTGACCGCTGCACGGAGTTCAAGCCAGCCTATAGCTGCTTCAGCGCGAGGCACCTCATTGAACTGCACCTCACGCATCAAGTAATCGCAGTCGCGCATAGAGACCTCAAGCCTGGAGACCATACGTCTGTCGCCAGCATTGTCGCTAAGGTAACGGCTGGCATCACCCGATACATTTGCAACGAAATTCGCGACGGCAAACAATTTATCCAAAAGCTCACGCTCCGCCTGCTTCCCAGCTTGATATGCTCGCTGGTTTTGCGAACTGGCTACGGCAATTGCAACGATAATCGCAAGGACAGAACCGACAGCTTGCACCCATGCCGCCGCGTCCTTCTTGGCATCAAAAGCATCAAGCAATACAAACAGAGCCCACCCCAAAGCGCCGATAGCCAAAAACAACCACACCACCCATACCGTGGCCACGATCATAAGCGGTGGAACGTTCAACCCTTTCATTCAACTCGACACCTTACTATCAAAAAATCCGAGATATTGCCCAGCTTCATTGCTCCCGTCCACGGAGGCCAAGCATGATGGCATTGATACCTCCAAATGTGGACGGACAATCAAACGGCATGATGGAGGCCGCATGAACACTCTTTTCCTGTTAATGGCCCAGTATGAAGGGCAAGCGGTTATCCCTCTTGATCGCGTCTGTAGTGACTATATGAATTTGACCGTGGAAAAATTCAAAAGAAAAAGACTCGATGGGGAAATCGACATTCCCGTTGTGAGGCTCGGTGCTGACAGTCAAAAGGCGGCATTAGGCATACACCTTCGTGACTTGGCAGAGTACATCGATAAGCAACGCGAGAAAGCAGCAAAGGAACAGAACCAGCTGATGGGACGCGCTGCTTAATGTAAAGGGGCATCAGCCCCTTTTTTGCCCTGAAGGACATGCAAAGCTAGTTACATTTTGCCCATTATGAAATAAAAAATAATTGTACTTTTTATGAAGCGCGTAAGTTTTAGCCAAGTCATAAATCTCATAATATTTAGACCTCGCAGTATTATAGCGCTTAACGTCCTCTGCCGTTCCACAATGCGGATTCGAGTCTAAATCCACTCCTAGAGCAGAAAATTCTGACATTAACAACTGAAGCTTAGTCTCGGCATCCTTACGTACTTGAGCCTCACTTAATGCACTTTGCTGATCTCTTAATTGCGCCAAAGATTTTTCATTCGCGCTTTTCTGTGATTTTATCTCAGATACAGTTCTGGCGACTTCATCCTCAGCTTTTTGCACATTGTATTCACGCTTCTGCAACTCAATTTCACGATCACTTTGAGTTTCCATGACCGAAGCTTTTTCCTCTAAGAATTTTATTTTTTTAGCGTTCAAATCCTCATAACCTTTCCAGAGAAATCCAAGCCCACTGGCATACATCACCAACAGAACAATCACTACTACAAAGTGCTGCTTAACAACGTCTATCATCCCCTTGAAACTCATAGTGAAGCTCACCCACCAATAAAATTAATCGTACAGATTTTCTAGCCACTTCCACGAGGCATATCGATCCCCGCGCCCCCTTAAGTGAGTATACCGTCGCAAGGAGTTCCAATCACGATGACCTGAAACACTCGACACCCTTGGAATATCCCAGTCCATCTCGAACAACCGACTCACCCCTTCATGCCGGAGGTCATGAAAATGAAGGTCAACTATCCCCAGCAACGGACAAGCCCTGGTGAAAGAGGCTGATACCGATCTACCATTGAAAGGGAAAATCTCCCGCTCCACTTTGGGCATTGAATTCAAGATCGCCCATGCCTCGTCCGGCAAGTGACACCAGACGTCGTTACCTATTTTCTGACCAGGGTTCTTCATGTCTCGAACCAGCACCGCCTGCCTGGATTCGTCGATGTCCTCCCAGCGTATCCGAGTGACTTCTTCCTGCCGACGTGTCGAAAAGATAGCAAAAGCGATTATTTTTGGCATGGGGATCGAGTTATTTCCCCGAGTCTGCATTTCAAAGTAATGCTTCATCAGCTTGTCCAACTCATCAAGAGTAGGTCGGCGATTGCGCTCTTTGCTCTTGGTGACCATTCCGAGCTTACGCAACACCTTTCGAGCGTCAGTCATGGCAAGCGGATCTATCTCATACCCCCAGGCCGGCCGAGCGACCGACAGTACCGCTCCCAAATGCGACAAATCGTTGCCCACCGTCTGCGCCTGGACACCGCCCCCCTCTTTGCTCATCCGCCACTGAGCAAACTCCACCAGCTTCTGACTATTCAGCGCCGAATCATCGACCTCGCCCAGCCACGTCTCCTTGATCGCCGTCAGGGTTGCTCGTTTAGTCCTCCCCAGCGGCCGGATCTTTTCGTACTCGTCCAGGTACTGATCGATCATTTTTTTGATCGTCACGCCCTTCCGGTTCGCACGTTCGATAGCACCTGGCGCGGCCAGCTCCGTCTCCCGCCGCTTGATCCATGCCTGAGCCACCTGCTTCCGGTCGAAGGTCTGGCTTTCCTGATAAACTGTCTTTCCGTCCCGATTAATCCGTATCTGCGCCGTGTAGGCTGTCGAATTGTCCTTGCGCTTGCGTGATGTGATCGTGCCCATATCCAGTTGCTACATTGCCGAGACCGGTTGCTACAATGTAGCAACCGCCTTCCAAAAACAAGGAAAAATGGGTAAAAACCGCTGTATAAAAGATCAGTATCAATGAACTTAGAAAAAACTGAAGCTCCCGCAAACACTGGATCATCTCGCCAAGAGCCTTCCCGCCGTTTCAGCGTGGCGCCGATGATGGACTGGACTGACCCCCATTGCCGGTACTTCCTGCGCATCCTCTCCAAACACGCCCTGCTCTACACCGAAATGGTCACCACCGGCGCCTTGCTCAACGGTGACCATGAGCGTTTCCTGCGTCACCACGAAGCCGAACATCCGCTGGCCCTGCAATTGGGCGGCAGTGTTCCCGCCGATTTGGCCGCCTGCGCCCGAATGGCCGAGGAGCATGGCTACGATGAGGTCAACCTGAACGTCGGTTGCCCCAGCGACCGGGTGCAGAACAACATGATCGGCGCCTGCCTGATGGGGCATCCCGGGCTGGTGGCCGATTGTGTGAAGGCCATGCGTGATGCGGTGTCGATTCCAGTGACGGTGAAGCACCGGATCGGGATCAATGGACGCGACAGCTACGAGCAGCTGTGTGACTTCGTCGGGACGGTACGTGAGGCCGGGTGCGGCAGTTTTACCGTGCATGCGCGAATCGCGATTCTGGAGGGATTGTCGCCCAAGGAGAACCGCGACATTCCACCGCTGCGTTATGACGTGGTGGCGAAACTGAAAGCTGACTTCCCTGAGCTGGAAATCGTCCTCAACGGCGGGATCAAAACGCTTGAGGCGTGCCATGAACACCTGCGGACGTTCGACGGGGTGATGCTGGGTCGCGAGGCATACCATAACCCGTATCTGCTGGCCGAAGTAGACCAGCAATTGTTCGGCAGCACTGCGCCGGTCATCAGCCGCGCCGAGGCCTTGGCGCAATTGCGGCCTTATATCGCCGCGCACTTGGCGGCTGGCGGCGCCATGCATCACATCACCCGGCATGTGCTGGGGCTTGGAACGGGTTTTCCAGGGGCGCGGCGGTTCCGGCAGTTGTTGTCGGTGGACATTCACAAGACCAAGGATCCGTTGGCGCTGCTGGATCAGGCCGGGCGGTTGCTTGAAGGGCGTTAACCATCACTTGCTTTGAACCTGCGCGCTGTTTTGGCATCGTATCTACCGATAGTTGCCCCGGCCTTTCAAACAGCCGTTTCCGGGTTGTTGCCGCTGGGGCCATCGATACCTCTTCACGCCCTTGAGTGGCTGCCGGCCCTCGGGTAATGTCAACGGACCCATAGGACAGAGCACGCTCATGACTTCCAAGCTGGAACAACTCAAGCAGTTCACCACCGTCGTGGCCGATACCGGCGACTTCGAAGCCATCGCCCGCATCAAACCGGTGGACGCCACCACCAACCCTTCCCTGCTGCTCAAGGCTTCGGCCATTCACGGTTATGCCGAGCTGCTGAACGCCTGCGTGGCGGACTGCAAGGGCGACGTGGGCCTGGCCAGCGACCGTTTTGGTGTAGCGGTCGGGCAAGAAATCCTCAAGGTGATCCCGGGGCGCATCTCCACCGAAGTGGATGCACGCCTGTCGTTCGATACCGAGGCCATGTTGAAGCGCGCCCATCGCCTGGTCGACCTGTACGAAAAGGCCGGTGTGGGCCGGGATCGCGTGCTGATCAAGATCGCCTCCACCTGGGAAGGCATCCGCGCCGCCGAGCAACTGGAGCGCGAAGGCATCCAGTGCAACCTGACGCTGCTGTTCTCCTTCGCCCAGGCCGCGGCCTGCGCCGACGCCGGCGTGTTTCTGATTTCGCCTTTCGTGGGCCGTATCTATGACTGGTACAAAAAGGCCAATGGCAATGACTACACCGGGGCCGACGATCCCGGCGTGCAGTCGGTGACGCGCATCTACAACTACTACAAGGCCAATGACTACAAGACCGTGGTCATGGGCGCCAGCTTCCGTAATCTCAACCAGATCGAGCAACTGGCCGGCTGCGACCGCTTGACCGTCAGCCCCGAACTGCTGGAAAAACTGGCCGCCGACGAGGGCAAGCTGGAACGCAAGCTGGCGCCTGGCCAGGCCGGGGAAGCCCGTCTGAGCCTCAATGAGGCGCAGTTCCGCTGGTTGTCCAACGAAGATGCCATGGCGACCGAGAAACTGGCTGAAGGCATTCGTCAGTTCGCCCGGGACCAGGAGAAGCTGGAGGCGTTGCTGCAAGCCAAGCTTTGAGCTGATTCGCAAGGCATAAAAAAGGGCGAACCTTGATAGGTTCGCCCTTTTTTATGCGGCTCAGCCTGAGAAATCTGGCGCCTGAAAGGCCATTCGCGAGCAGGCTCGCTCCCACAGGAGAATTAGGGGCAGATCCAAAGGGTGCGGTCCAACGCAAGCCACTGTGGGAGCGAGCCTGCTCGCGAAAGCGTCGGTCAGGCCAACACATATCCCAAGGTCAAGGCCGCTCCAGCGCACTCACCAGGTCATGGAACGCTTCACGATTGGAGTCGTTCAGCCCCATGAGGATCTTGTGGGCTTCCAGCACCTTGATCCGCACTTCTTCCTCGGACTGGTCCTGGTCAGGCAGGTCATCCAGGCATTCGGGGCACGGCACGGGATCGCCGACGATGTTGAAAACCTGGTCGAAACCCATCGATTGCAGAAGACGGGTAATGTCGTTGTGGGTGGTGACGACGGTCGGCAGCAAGCCAACTTTTTGCCGCGACAGGATCGACAGCTTGGCCAGCAGGCCGAGGGTGGTGCTGTCGATGCTGCGGGTTTCGGTCAGGTCGATCACGATGGCGTTGAAGTTCAGCGCGGTGAAGATCTTCTCGATTGTCGCATCCAGCGCCGAACACAAGGTCAGGCGCACTTCACCGACAAACTTCAGGACAAAAGTGCCGTCCTGCTCGGCGAACTGGATTCTACCGGTACTCATCAAAGGTTCCTGCTCAACACTAACAGGGCGATATCATCCGGCATCTCCCCTAGCGTGGCTAATCCAAACACTTGCCGCAGGCCTTCCAGGCTGCCGCCCGCCGCACTTACCCGTTCAGGCAAGGCCGCTTCTTTCTCTTTGAGTGTAGGTTCCGACAAAAGGTCCAGAATGCCATCAGACATCAGCGTCAAGCTGAAGGCCGGGGGCAATTCCAGCACGTGGTCTTCATAGGTGGCCTCGTTGAACAGGCCTACCGGCAAGCCACGCCCTTCCAGGTAACGAACACTGTCAGGTGTGTACAACACAGGCAACGGCAGGTGACCGCCGATGCTATACGTCAACAAACCAGTCTCCTCGTCGATGACTCCACCGACCATCGTGACGTGTTTGCCCAGCTTACAACTGATCAGGCCTCGGTTGATATGCCCAAGAACCTCCGAAGGCTTGAATTCGGGCAACGTACCATTGCGCTTGGATTCGAACAGCAGGCGCGTGGTCATGAACTTCAGCAGCACCGTCACGAATGCCGACGAAGCACCGTGCCCGGAAACATCCGCCAGGTAGAAAGCCACTCGGCGCTCGTCGACCCGGAAATAATCGACGAAATCTCCCGACAGGTACAACGACGGGATGATCTGGTGGGCAAAACGGAAACCGTCGACGGTCCAGGGGCTGACCGGCAGCATGTTCATCTGCACCTGACGCCCGGCGTTCTGGTCTTCCTGCAACAGGTTCAGGCTGGCTTCCAGCTCACGGTTGGCCGTCTCCAGCTTCTCGCGATAGCGCTGGTTCTCGACCAACAGGCGCGAGCGGTCCAGGGCACGGCGCACGGAGTGCTCAAGCACGGCAAGGTCTTCGAGGGGCTTGATTAGGTAATCCGCCGCGCCCAGGCGCAATGCCTCGACCGCGTCGTTCATCACCCCCGCGCCCGACACCACGATCACCGGGGTCTGTGACGACAGCTCGGTGACCTGGCGAATGAGTTCGAGTCCGCCCATCTGCGGCATGCGCAGGTCGCAGATGACCAGGTCGGGCTTGTCCTGCTCGAATACCTGAAGACCCTGTTGGCCATTACTGGCCTGCAAGACGCTGAAACCACTGTCTTCCAAGTAGGCGGCGAGACTGGCTCGCACCACTTCGTCATCATCGATTATCAGCAGCGTGGCACTGGTTTTTGGCATGTGGGCAAACGGCGCCAGAATTAGGTTGGCGTAGCGGGCGCGGCGTTGGCCTGGCGCGTACTACTGGATTCGCTTTCTAGCCTCTCTGTCGTACCGGCTTCAGGCCTTTGCCCTACACACGATTACACCAGAGGTGCCCTTCTAAGGCGCAGACGGTACTCCCATCCGCGGGGCGTTTCAAGCTCATGCGGATAGCCCGCTTGAGCTCTTTATTTGTCAAAGCACAGAGAGTTATAAGAACCGAGCGAAGCGTAACTCAATGGAAGGTTCATTCCGGCCCTGGGCAGGAGCCAAAGCACGAAAGGCGGCCTTTCGGGCCGCCTTTCGCATTCAACCGGCCGAAATCAGAAATCGTCTTCGACCTGGCCATCCTTGACCTTGAATTCACGGTTCTGCAGGAAGGCGTTGCGCAGGAACACATACTTGTCGCCACTGACCATTTTTTCGGCCGACAACAGGCTGGCGCGGGTGTCGACGATGTTCAGGCCCCAGATCGAATTACGCACCGAGACGTTGTCGATGTAGGGGTATGGGGTGGCATAGCTGTCGACCAGCTTGGCCGGCGCATCACGCAGAGTGCTCGGCCCCAGCAGTGGCAGCATCAGGTAGGGACCGCTGCCCAGTCCCCAGTATCCCAGGGTCTGGCCGAAATCTTCGTCGTTGCGCTGCAGCCCCATCTGGGTCCCGACATC
Source organism: Pseudomonas sp. AGC41 (assembly GCF_057334555.1). NCBI lineage: Bacteria > Pseudomonadati > Pseudomonadota > Gammaproteobacteria > Pseudomonadales > Pseudomonadaceae > Pseudomonas > Pseudomonas sp. AGC41. The sequence continues at coordinate 122,413 of NZ_JBHFJB010000081.1, read as the reverse complement.
GAAGAAGCCCAACAGGCCGAACGTCGTGTTGAAGATCAACCGGGCGGTATCGACCCCGGCGGCAGCCGGCTTGGCTTGCAGCACATCGTTGGCGAGGTTGCCGACATCACCGATGTTGCGAAACATGTTGTGGATGCCGTCCTCAAGGAACTGCGGGGTCACGTATTGGTAACCCTGGGCCAGCGGTTTCAGCGCGTAGGTGTCGATGGTGTCGTTGAAGGTAAATATCGGACGGTTGATGCTTTCCCAAGGATCTTCTTCCGTGGCGGCCTGAGCGGCGAACGGCACCAGCAGGACGCTGGCAGATAGACACAGCTGAGCTAGACGTTGGCTCCAGCGCATAGGGGAAAACTCCTTGGATTATTCAGGCAAGGGCGCCGAGCCCAGGCGGTAAGGTGGCTAGTATAAGGCGGAACGCGTGGATAGGCAGCACAGAAAAAGGAAGCTCTCCGTAGGAATTTTCCACACCGGCCGCCTTCACCCCACTGTAACCGGACTGTCATCGTGCCTCGTTAGGCTGCAGGTTATTTCAAGGACGTCCACATGCCCCGCGCCGAAGCCAAGCCCCTCCCCGCCCCCAGCCTGACGGCCGTCCTGTTTGGCCTCAGCGGGTGCCTGGTTGATTTCGGCTCACGTGCTCGCCAGCCTGGGATTACGCCGGCCGAGCACACGCAACTGACACCCGGCGCGTTGGAAAGCCTGCAGCACTTGCGGCAGCTCGACATCCCCTGCGCCTGGCTTGACGAACTGTCCCCGGCCATCAGTCATGGATTGGCAGCCGCTTTGCCGGCTTGGATAAAATCTCCGCAACTTCCTGCAACAAATAATCCTTGGCCAGCGCCCCACGCCTGTTGGCAAGCCCTTATGGCGCTGGATGTCAGGCAACTGGATGGCTGCGTATTGGTCAGCGGCGAACCGAAGCTGTTGCAGTCGGGGCTCAACGCCGGTCTGTGGACTATCGGGCTGGCATCCTGCGGCTCGCTGTGCGGCCTGACGCCCGCCGAATGGCAAGCCTTGAGCCAGCAGGAACGGGAAATCAAACGGGCCAAGGCCACGGTCCAATTGTTCGGCTTAGGCGTGCATTCGGTGATCGATCACCTGGGCGAACTCGAGACCTGCCTGGCCGATATCAGCCTGCGTCGCCTCAAAGGCGAGAAGCCCTGACCAGGATCATGCAGGGCGCTTGAGTGTGGATTACTCTTAAGGCAAGCCATGGACTTTTGACGCTGCGTCGCGGTCCATGGCAGTGCCTATCAATAAAGGGAGTACGCCAATGCCTGCCCGCGACTTGCAAGAACAGCTCAACACCCTGCGCGAGCAATTGGAACAGAATCCACCTCTTTCCGAAGTCGAGCGCGAAGACCTGCACGCGCTGATGCAACAGATAGAACTTGAGCTTGAGTTGGAAACCCAAACATCGGACACCAACCTCGCTGACAATGTGAACCTCGCCGTCGAACGCTTCGAGCTGGAGCATCCAACGATTGCCGGAACACTGCGCAATATCGTCAACACCTTGGGCAGCATGGGGATCTAAGCCCGCCAGACGCAAAAAGCCCTGCTATCACCAGCAGGGCTTTTTAGTATCTGCAAATTGAAATGCAATCCACTGTGGGAGCGAGCCTGCTCGCGAAAGCGGTGTGAAAGTCAGCACATGTGTTGAATGTACGACCGCCTTCGCGAGCAGGCTCGCTCCCACAAGAGTCCTCCCACAAGGGCTCTTTTCACAAGAACTCTTCAGCACGGAAGTTTTATTGCCGAACCAGACGCTGGTTCGGCAGCTGCACATCCTCGGTGCTGCGGTACGGATTGATATCCAACCCACCCCGCCGTACATACCGCGCATAGACCGTCAACTTCTCCGGCTTGAGCAAGCGTTGCAGGTCGAGGAAGATCCGCTCGACGCACTGCTCGTGGAAGTCCGAATGCTGGCGGAAGCTGACGATGTAAGCCAGCAGGCTGGCGTGGTCCAGCGCCGCACCGCGATACTCCACCGCCACGCTGCCCCAGTCCGGCTGGCTGGTTACCGGGCAGTTGGATTTAAGCAGGTGGCTATGCAGGCTTTCCTCGACGATACGCGATGCATCGCAACGCAGCAGCTCCGGACGCGGGTGCTCGTAGGAGTCGACAGTGATGTCCAGGTCGTCAACGCAGACACCGGGTAATGCAACGATGCCTTCGCTCTCGACGTCCTTGAGGCTGCGAATCCGCACGCCTACCGGCTTGCCCGCCGCGGCCGAAAGGTCCTGGCGCAGCGCCGCTTCCAGGCTCGCGCTGTCGTTGAACGAGGTCTGGTTCAAGGAGTTCAGGTACAGCTTGAAAGACTTGGATTCGATGATATTCGGCGAATCCGCCGGGATTGCGAATTCACCGATGGCGACAACCGGCTTGCCGGACGGCAGCAGCCATGACAGCTCGAAACAGTTCCAGAAATCCACGCCCTTGTACGGCAGGGTCTCGGCCGTCAGGCCCAGTTCCGCCCATTTCGCGGTGCGCGGGATCGGAAACAGCAGTGACGGCGTGTACGTGGCGATGTATTCGCTGGATTTGCCCAGCGGCGAGTGTTCGGCTGCGGGATGCATGACGGAAACCTGACTGAAGAATCAGCGGATTCTAGCAGCCTTTACGGGTTCCTTGAGCGCTTGCTCCGCCAACTGGCTTACAGTTGCATTACAACTTTGTCAGCTTGCCCCATGACACCATGCACCACGGTATAACGCCCACGTTCAAACACAGCCTTGAGCCCGACCATGAAACTGCTGATCGTCGAAGACCAACTGAAAACCGGCCAGTACCTGCGCCAAGGCCTGGGCGAAGCCGGGTTCAACGCCGATCTGGTGGCTGATGGCAGCACCGGCCAGCAACTGGCCGTGAGCGGCGAATACGCGCTGTTGATTCTCGACGTGATGCTACCCGGCCGCGATGGCTGGCAGATTCTGCAAGCGGTGCGCGGCGCCGGGCTGGACACGCCGGTGCTGTTTCTCACCGCGCGCGATGCGGTAGAGGATCGTGTGCATGGTCTGGAACTGGGTGCCGATGATTACCTGGTCAAGCCCTTCGCCTTTTCCGAACTGCTGGCCCGGGTGCGCAGCCTGCTGCGCCGAGGCAGTTCGGCGAACCAGGAAACCACTTTGCAACTGGCGGACCTGCGGCTGGACCTGATCCGGCGCCGAGTAGAACGCGGCGGCAAACGCATCGACCTGACCGCCAAGGAATTTGCCCTGCTGGAGATGCTGCTGCGGCGCCAGGGCGAGGTATTGCCAAAATCCTTGATTGCCTCACAAGTCTGGGACATGAATTTCGACAGTGACACCAATGTCATCGAAGTGGCGATCCGGCGCCTGCGGATCAAGGTCGACGACGAGTTTCCCGACAAGCTGATCCACACCGTGCGCGGCATGGGCTATGTTCTCGAAGAGCGTAGCCTGTGAGCCGCCGATGGTCGCTGAGCAATCGGTTGGCGCTGCTTTTCGCCGCCTGTACTGCCGTCGTCTCGTTGTTTGCCGGCGTGCTGTTCAGCCGCGGCAGCGAGGCGCACTTCATCGAGCTGGACCAGCAGCTGCTCGAGGCAAAAATGGCTGGCGTGCGCCGCACCCTGCAAGATGACCCCAACCCCCAGGCGCGCCTGGCGGATGAGTTGAACCGTCAGCCGGACCTTGCCTTGCGTATCAAGGACCGCGATGGCGTGCGCTGGCATGACAGCTCGATCCGTCTACCGGTCCAGGTGCCTGAACGGCCCGGCCTGTCGACCCTCAACGACACCGACAATGACTACCGCGTATTAAACGCGCCACTGGATCCCAATCGCGCGGATTCGCCACAGCTGACACTGCTGCTGGACATCACCCATCATCAGCATTTCCTGCAACGCATGCAGCGCCTGATCTGGCTGACCGTCGGCCTCTCGGCGCTGGCGACCGCCCTGCTTGGCGCCTGGGCTGCCCGACGCGGCTTGCGTCCCTTGCGCCGCATGGGCGCCATTGCCAGCAGCGTCTCGGCGCGCTCGCTCAATGCTCGACTGCCAGAAGAACACATGCCCGCCGAACTGGCGGAACTGGCCCACAGCATCAACGACATGCTTGGACGCCTCGACGATGCCTTCCAGCGCCTCTCCGCCTTCTCCGCCGACATCGCCCATGAGTTGCGTACGCCGTTGTCGAACCTGCTGACCCATACCCAGGTCACGCTCACCCGCGAACGCTCGCTGAACGACTATCGCGAAGCCCTGCACAGCAATCTCGAAGAGCTGCAATGGATGGCACAACTGGTCAACGACATGCTTTACCTGGCCAAGGCCGACCATGGCTTGCTGGCCGTCCAGCGCGAACGACTGGACCTGGCGCTGGAAACGGACCTGCTGCTGGAGTTTTTCGCGCCACTGGCCGAAGACGCCGAGGTAAGGCTGAGCCGCGAAGGGAACGCACGTATCGAGGGCGACCGCAGCATGCTGCGCCGCGCGCTGTCCAATCTGCTGGACAACGCCCTGCGCTTCAGCCCTGGTGGTGGCGAGGTGCGGATACGGATTGTCGATGGTCCGCAGACCGTGCGCATTGACGTGGAAAACCGCGGAGGAGAAATTCCGGCGGCTCTGCTGCCGCGCTTGTTCGACCGTTTCTATCGCGCCGACCCGGCTCGCCAGGAAGGCCCCAATGAACACGCCGGGCTGGGGCTGGCCATTACCCGCTCGATCATCCGTGCCCATGGCGGGGAAATCCGCTGCGAATCGGCCGATGGCTGGACGCGATTCGTGATCGAGTTGCCCAATAGCAATTAAAATCTGCCCCTGTGGCGAGGGAGCTTGCTCCCGCTGGGCTGCGCAGCAGCCCCCAAAAGCTGCGCGCTCATGCGACATGACGTGCAAACTTTCAGTTTTTTGGGAGCGCTACGCACTCCAGCGGGAGCAAGCTCCCTCGCCACAACAGCCTTTCCGGCACATGTCTCAGGAATACCGCAACGCCTGCGCCGGTTCGATCTTCGCCGCGCGCCAGGCCGGGTATACGGTGGCGAGGAAGCTGAGGATGAACCCGGCGGAGCAGATCAGCACCACGTCGCCACGCTGCAGCTCCGACGGCAGGTTGCTGACGAAGTACACGTCGGAACTGAAGATGTGCTGGCCGCTGACCCGCTCCAGCCAACCCACCAGCGCGCTGACATTCAACGCCGCAATCACCCCCAGAACCCCGCCGATCAACGTGCCGACGACGCCGATCACCGTGCCCTGGACCATGAAGATCGCCATGATCTGTCGCGGCGTGGCGCCGATGGTGCGCAGGATCGCGATGTCCGCGCCCTTGTCGTTCACCACCATGATCAACGTGGCGATGATATTGAACGCCGCCACCGCGACGATCATCAGCAGCAGCAGGCCGATCATGGTTTTTTCCATTTTCATCGCGCTGAACAGGCTGCCCTGGGTGTGGGTCCAGTCGTCGGCCTTGTAGGCCGCGCCAAGCCCGCTGGCGATATCACCGGAGACTTTCGGCGCTGCGTACAAATCTTTCACCGCCAGACGCACGCTCTGTACCTGGTTCGGTTGCCAATGCTGCATCTGCGCGGCATCGGCGAGGTGAATCAGCGCCATGGAACCGTCGAGCTCGGCGCCGACCTTGAACACCCCCACCACGTTCAGCCGCTGCATCCGTGGGGTGATGCCCCCCGGCGCGGTGCTGACTTCCGGCACGATCAGGGTGACCTTGTCGCCGACATTCAAGCGAAAGCGCCGCGCGGTGATCTCACCGATCACCACGCCGAATTCGCCCGGCTTCAAGGCATCGAGACGCCCCTGGACGATGTGCTGGGCGACAATCGACACCTTGCCTTCCTGGGCCGGATCGACGCCGCTGATCTGGATTGGCTGCATCGAGCCTTTATGGCTCAGCATCCCTTCCATCTCGGTGAACGGCACCGCAGCCGTCACTTGAGGATTTTTCAATGCCGCGGCGGCCACCGGTTGCCAATCGTCGATCGGGTTGACGCCGACGATCGTGGCGTGAGGAACCATGCCGAGGATGCGCGAGCTCATTTCGCGCTGGAAGCCGTTCATCACCGACAACACGACGATCATCGCCAACACGCCGAGGGCGAGGCCGATCATCGAGGTCATCGAAATGAACGAGACAAAACGATTGCGGCGCTTGGCGCGGGTATAGCGCGTGCCGATGAAAATCGATAACGGTCTGAACATTCGCTGGGCACCGTATGAAAATAAAATACCCGGCGCCTTCGTCAGGCACCGGGTTTCGGTCGGTCAGATGGGCGTCAGGCAACCTTCCTGCAAATGCAGGACGCGGTCCATCTGCCGGGCCAGGTTCATGTCGTGGGTCACCACCAGGAACGCCGTGCGCATCGAGGTGCTGAGTTCCAGCATCAAGTCCTGGATGCCTTGCGCGGTGTGGGAGTCGAGGTTGCCGGTCGGCTCGTCGAGCATCACCAGTCCAGGCTTGTTCACCAGGGCCCGGGCAATCGCCACGCGCTGGCGCTCGCCTCCGGACAGTTCGGCCGGCTTGTGCTCCAGGCGATGGCCCAGTCCCACCCGTTCCAGCAACGCCGTAGCTCGCTGACGGGCTTCGGGAATTGCGGTGCGGCCGATCAACAGCGGCATGCAGACGTTTTCCAGCGCGGTGAACTCGGGCAGCAGATGGTGGAACTGATAGACGAAGCCCAGCGAGCGGTTGCGCAACAGGCCGCGGGCCTTTTCGTTCAACGCCGAAAGCTCTTCGCCCGCCAGCCAGACGCTGCCGGCGGTCGGCGTATCGAGGCCACCGAGCAAGTTCAATAAGGTACTTTTGCCCGATCCGGAAGTCCCGACGATCGCCACGCGCTCACCGGGATGCAGCTCCAGTTGCAGGCCCGACAACACCACCACCGACTCCGGGCCTTCCTCGTAGGATTTGCCCAGGTTACGGCAGCTCAAGATTGCTTTTTCACTCATGCCCGACTCACTCATAACGTAACGCCTCCGCCGGCTGGGTGCGCGCGGCACGCCAGGCTGGATACAGGGTGGCGAGGAAACTCAGGATCAACGCGGCGCCGCAGACCATCAACACGTCGTCGGCCTGCAACTGCGAAGGCAGGTAGTCGATAAAGTACACGTCGGCGTTGAGAAACTTGTGCCCGATCAGCCCTTCGAGGCCGGCGATCGCAGCGCTGACATTCAGCGCGGCGAACATCCCGACCAAAGCGCCTACAAACGTGCCGATGACGCCGATGACGGTGCCTTGGACCATGAAGATCCGCATGATCTGCCCCGGCGTGGCGCCGAGGGTGCGCAGGATGGCGATGTCGCCTTTCTTGTCGTTTACCACCATCACCAGCGTGGAGATGATGTTGAACGCCGCCACGGCGACGATCAGCAGCAGAAGCAGGCCGATCATGGCTTTTTCCATGCGGATCGCCTGGTACAGATTGCCGTGGGTGCGGGTCCAATCGCGGGCGTAATAGCGGTCTTCGCCGAGCTGCTGGGCAATGTTCCAGGCCACGCGCGGCGCCTGGAACAGGTCGTCGAATTTCAACCGCAGGCCCTGGACCTGGTCCGGCTTCCAGCGATGCAGGCGCGCGAGGTCCTGAAGGTTGGTCACCCCCAGGTAACCGTCCAGCTCGCCGGCGCCGACATGGAAGATGCCGACCACGGTGAAGCGCTTCATGCGCGGGAACATGCCGCCTGGGGTGACGGTGACTTCCGGCGCGACAAACGTCAGTTTGTCGCCGATGGCCACGCCGAGCTTGGCCGCCGCCTTGTCGCCGATCACGATACCGAAGCTGCCCGGCGCGAGGTCGTCGAGTTTGCCCTGCTGCATGAAGTTGTCGATGATCGACACCTGCCGCTCCAGCCCGGGATCGATGCCATTTAGCAAGACCTTGGAAACCTTGCCGTCGTTGGTCAGCAACCCCTGCATCTGGGTGAAGGGCGCAACGGCCAGCACCTGCGGGTTCTGCTTGACCTTGGCGGCCAGGCTCGGCCAGTCGCTGATGGCTTCGCCGGTTTCGAGGGTCGCGTGGGGCACCATGCCGAGCACGCGGGTGCGCATTTCATGGTCGAAGCCGTTCATGACCGACAGCACGACGATCATCACCACCACGCCGAGAGCCAGGCCGATGATTGACGTCAGGGAAATGAACGATACGAAATGATTGCGACGCTTTGCACGGGTATAACGCGTGCCGATGAATACGAAGAGAGGTCTGAACATGTCGGGGCTTGTTCGGAGGGAAAAGGAACGTCCTTGTGGCGGGGGTCACAAACCAGCTTTACACTCAGACCACCGCCGCTACCATGGGTTCGCCATGTCGACATTAGATGAAGAAGATCGCCGCGAATACTACCGTATCGAGGACACGATCGCACTGGAAATTCGGCCCCTGTCCATTCCTGAAGCAGCTAGCCAGGAAGTGTTGCAGGATGAGTCCCCGTTGTTCAACCTGCTCAGCGAGCTGCACCTGAGCGAGTTCGAATCACAGCACCTGTTACGCCAGATCAGCGAGCGCGAGCGCAGCATCGCGGCCTACCTCAAGGCCATGAACAAACGCATCGACCTGCTCAGCCAGGTCATCGCCGTTACGGTGCTCGGCGAAATCGGCGATCCCCAGCCGGTGATCATTTCCGAAGGCGGCATTGATTTCCAATACCCCACCGCCATCGCCGTCGGCGCGCACCTGTCGATCAAGCTGGTGCTGATGCCCCAGGCCCTGGGGCTGTTGCTTCGTGCCCGGGTCACCCATTGCGATCCCAAGGGCGACGGTTATGACGTGGGTACCGAGTTTGAGCACCCGACCGACGCCCAGCGCCAATTGCTGGCCCGCTACATCCTGCAGAAACAGGCGCAGGAACGGCGCCTGGCCCGGGAACTGAACGAATCTGGCATCGATAAGGAAGAACCGTGACCCTCATTTATGGCCACCGCGGCGCCAAGGGCGAAGCACCGGAAAATACCCTCACCGGTTTCCAGGAATGTCTCAAGCACGGCGTGCGCCGTTGCGAGCTGGACCTGCACCTGTCCATGGACGGCGAGTTGATGGTGATCCACGACCCGACCCTCAAGCGCACCACCGATCGTCGCGGCAAAGTGGTCGAACACACCGCCGCCGAGCTGGTGACCTATGACGCGCGCAAGGGCGGCCCGGGCTGGATCCAGCCGTGCGCGATTCCGCGCCTGGAAGAGTTGTTCGAGAAGTGTGATTTCGAGCATTGGCAGCTAGAGGTGAAAAGCGCCTCACGCACCCGCGCCGCCGCCACCGTGCTGGGGATCCGGGAAATGGCCCAGCGCTTCGGTCTGCTGGACAAGATCACCATTACTTCCAGTTCCAGGGAAGTGCTCAAGGCCGCGCTGGACCTGACTCCGGACATTTCCCGTGGACTGGTGGCCGAATACGCCTGGCTCGACCCGTTGAAGGTCGCCCAGAGCTATGGCTGCGAGATTCTGGCGCTGAACTGGACCCTGTGCACGCCGGAACGCCTGATCAAGGCGCAGCGCCAGGGGCTGCATGTGTCGGTGTGGACCGTCAACGAACCCGCGCTCATGCGCAGGCTCGCCGACTTTGGCGCTGACAGCCTGATTACAGACTTTCCCGGTTTGGCCACTGCCACCCTCGAGAATTGCTGAAATCGGTCTCCCCGGCCGGCTCAGGCCACCGGCCGGAGCCGCTCAAAAAAGCCGGTTGAGCCCGTCGTAGGCTGCCACCCGATAGGCTTCGGCCATGGTCGGGTAGTTGAACGTGGTGTTGACGAAATATTTCAGCGTGTTCAGTTCGCCCGGCTGGTTCATGATCGCCTGGCCGATGTGGACGATTTCCGAGGCCTGGTAGCCGAAGCAGTGCACGCCGAGCACTTCCAGAGTCTCGCGGTGGAACAGGATCTTCAGCATGCCCTGCGGCTCGCCGGCGATCTGCGCCCGCGCCATGCTCTTGAAGAAGGCCTTGCCGACCTCGTAAGGCACCTTGGCCTGGGTCAGCTCCTGCTCGTTCTTGCCGATCGAGCTGATCTCCGGAATGGTGTAGATGCCGGTCGGCACGTCATTGACGAAACGCCAGCTGCCGTTGTCGACGATGCTGCCGGCGGCCGAACGGCCCTGGTCGTGGGCGGCACTGGCCAGGCTCGGCCAGCCGATCACGTCACCGGCGCCATAGATGTTCGGCACGCAGGTGCGATAGTTCTCGTCGACTTCGATCTGGCCGCGACTGTTGACCTTCACGCCAATGTTTTCCAGGCCCAGGGTGTCAGTGTTACCGGTGCGGCCGTTGCACCAGAGCAAGGCGTCGGCCTTGATCTTCTTGCCGGATTTGAGGTGCAGGATCACACCGTTGTCCACGCCTTCGACGCGCTCGTAATCCTCGTTGTGGCGCACGGTAATATTGTTGTTGCTGAAGTGGTAGCTCAAGGCCTGGGAGATTTCCGAGTCCAGGAAACTCAGCAACTGGCCACGGTTGTCCACCAGCTCCACCAGCACGCCGAGGCCGCTAAAGATCGAGGCGTATTCGCAACCGATCACGCCGGCACCGTAGACGATAAGTTTGCGCGGGGTATGCCCCAGGCTCAGGATCGTATCGCTATCGTAGATACGTGCGTGGTTGAAATCGATGTCCGCCGGGCGATACGGCCGCGAGCCGGTGGCGATGATGATGTGCTTGGCCACCAGTTTCTCGACCACGCCATTGCCGCAGACCACTTCGACTGTCTGCTCGTCGGCGAAGCTGCCGGTGCCGAAGAACACGTCAACACGGTTGCGGGCGTAGTAGCCGGTACGCGAGGCTACTTGCTTGGAAATCACCTTCTCGGCGCTCTTGAGCACGTCCGGAAAGGAGAACCAGCGCGGCTCGCCGATCGCCCGGAACATCGGGTTGGTGTTGAACTGCATGATCTGCCGGACCGAGTGACGCAAGGCCTTGGACGGGATGGTACCCAAGTGGGTGCAGTTGCCGCCAACCTGCCGACGGCTGTCGACCATCGCCACCTTGCGCCCTGCCTTGGCGGCGTTCATTGCCGCACCTTCCCCCGCCGGGCCGGAACCCAGTACCACCACGTCGTAGTTGTAGACAGCCATGCGTACTCCTCAGAACAGGCCGCGATGCCACGGTTGGCACCGACGGCTAAATCATGCCGGCCGGCGGCATGAAGGAACAATTTGGGACCGGTTCACGCGTCCGGCCACAGTCTATAGAAGCGTCAACGCCGCGCACATTACCCCTTGGTCGCGTCGTAGGCTAGTTTTGCCTGCGCTATTTCGCCACAGGTGGCTTTCATGACGCTGTCACCGCTTAATCAAGTTCGCCTGCATCATCGTGGGGGGGGGGGGGGGGGGGGG
>NZ_JBHFJB010000081.1:109819-111025 GCF_057334555.1 Pseudomonas sp. AGC41 | reverse complement strand
GCTACGCAGCCCAGCGGGAGCCCCCCCCCCCCCACGAGTACAGCGCTGAACAAGCTCATCGTCATCATTGGGGTTTTTCGCCAACCATCCGTTCAAACACATCGTTTGTGCGTACGACGAAACGCTCCCCATCCCGCAGCACAAAAAATACTCCGATGCCGTGCTCCTGGGCATAGTCCCAACCCTCTTCGGGACCGAGAATCAGCAACAGCGTCGATAGTCCATCGGCCAACATCGCTGAAGGATGAATTACCGTGACTGACGCCAGGTAGTGTAGGACCGGCGCCCCCGTGCGCGCATCCAAGGTGTGGGAATAACGCCTGCCGCCCTGCTCGAAATATTTACGATAGTCGCCCGACGTTGAAACCCCATAGCCGTTGACCTCGATAACACGCTCGGCCACTTGCCGATCGTTCCGAGGCTCTTCCAGGGCGATGCGCCAGGCCGATCCATCCGGCTTGTGCCCGACGGCCTTGAGCTCCCCGGTGGCTTCGGCCAGGTAGCTGTCGATGCCCATGGCCTGGAACCTGGCGGCGATGCGGTCGACGGCGTAACCAGCCGCGATGCTGTTGAAATCGACTTCCACCGCGGCGTCCTTGCACAACCGGTCGCCTTCGATCCGCAAGTAGCCATGGCCAACCTGTCGTCGCGCCAGAGCCAAGGCCTCGGCGCTGGGCACCGCCTCTCGCCGGGATTGCGGGCCGAAGCCCCACAGGTTCAGCAAAGGCTCAACCGTCAGATCGAACGCGCCATGGCTTTGCGAAGATAACTGCTCACCCACCCGGACAAGTTCGAGCACCGGTCCCGGCATGGCCAGGCAACTGCCGGCAGGCAGCGCATTGAAGCGCTCGATGTCCGAATCGCTGCGATAGGTGGAAAACAGCCGATCCACTTCAGCGAGAAGTTTTTCCACCTCGGCCTGCACCACGTTCGGACCGGGCGTGGCGGCATGCCTGACGTACTGGATGGAATATCGGCTGCCCATGGTCGGGCCATCGAAACGCTCCAGGGTATCGCCCTGGCCGCAGCCGGACACAACACCGGCCAGCATCACAAGCCCAGTCCATCGTCCAGTTAACAAATCTTCATCTCCCCCCAAAACCACGCCGGCCATTATGGGCTACAGCGCAAGCAAAAACCCTGTGGGAGCGAGCCTGCTCGCGAAGGCGGTGTGTCAGTCACCTTGATGTTGGTCGGTCCATTGCC
>NZ_JBHFJB010000081.1:108400-109799 GCF_057334555.1 Pseudomonas sp. AGC41 | reverse complement strand
CTCGCTCCCACAGGGACTGCAGCGCTTTCATACAAGATTGCCAGAGTGAGTACCTACACATGCCTTCCAACACGAGCAACGGCAAGGCGATTTTTCGCGTTGTCAGCGGCAACTTCCTGGAGATGTTCGACTTCATGGTCTACGGCTTCTATGCCACGGCCATCGCCAAGACGTTCTTCCCGACCGACAGTGCCTTTGCCTCGCTGATGCTGTCCCTGGCCACGTTCGGCGCCGGGTTTTTGATGCGTCCGCTGGGCGCGATCTTCCTGGGCGCCTACATCGACCGTCACGGCCGGCGCAAAGGCCTGATCATCACCCTGGCGATGATGGCCGCCGGCACGGTGTTGATCGCCTGCGTGCCGGGTTACGCCACGTTGGGCGTCGCGGCACCGTTGCTGGTACTGCTGGGCCGGTTGCTGCAGGGCTTTTCCGCCGGGGTGGAACTCGGTGGGGTCTCGGTGTACCTGGCGGAAATCTCTACGCCGGGGCGCAAGGGCTTTTTTGTCAGTTGGCAGTCCGCCAGCCAACAGGCCGCCGTGGTCTTTGCCGGTCTGCTGGGGGTTGGCCTCAATCACTGGCTGAGCCCGCAGGAGATGGGCGAATGGGGCTGGCGCGTGCCTTTCCTGATCGGTTGCCTGATCGTGCCGGTCATTTTTGTCATTCGCCGCTCGCTGGAAGAAACGCCGGAATTCCAGGCGAGAAAACACCGCCCTACCCTGTCGGAAATCGTCCGCTCCATTGGCCAGAACTTCGGCATTGTCCTGGCCGGCATGGCGTTGGTGGTGATGACCACAGTGTCGTTCTATCTGATCACGGCCTACACGCCGACATTTGGCAAGGCTGAGCTCAACCTGTCGGACCTGGATGCGCTGCTGGTCACGGTGTGTATCGGCTTGTCGAATTTCTTCTGGCTGCCGGTCATGGGCGCGCTTTCCGACAAGATCGGACGCAAACCCCTGCTGCTGGGTGCGACAATCCTTGCGATCCTGACCGCCTACCCGGCGCTGTCCTGGCTGGTGGCGAACCCCAGTTTCAGCCATTTGCTGATCGTCGAATTGTGGCTGTCGTTCCTGTATGGATCGTACAACGGGGCCATGGTGGTCGCCTTGACGGAAATCATGCCGGTCGAAGTGCGCACCACCGGTTTTTCCCTGGCCTATAGCCTGGCGACGGCAACGTTCGGCGGGTTCACGCCGGCGGCCTGTACCTATCTGATCCATGTGCTGGACAACAAGGCGGCGCCGGGGATCTGGCTCAGTGGCGCGGCGGTGTTGGGGTTGATCGCGACCTTGGTGCTGTTCAAGGGTAATCGGCATGAGCTGCGCACGGCGCAGGCCTCCGTTGTGAGTGGCACCTGACAGATTGCCTTCGCGAGCAGGCTCGCTCCCACATTGGACCG
>NZ_JBHFJB010000081.1:49471-108380 GCF_057334555.1 Pseudomonas sp. AGC41 | reverse complement strand
TCGGTCAACTGTGGGAGCGAGCCTGCTCGCGAAGGGGCCAGCCCAGGCACTACAAAATCCCAGGTAAAAAAAACGCCCCGACAAGTCGGGGCGTTTTTTACCAGCAGCTAAAGCTTACTTAGCGCGGGAACGCAGGCGGATTCACATCAGCCATGTCTTCCATCACGCGAACCACCTGGCAGCTGTAGCCGAACTCGTTGTCATACCAGACGTACAGGACAACACGATTGTCCTGGACGATGGTCGCTTCGGCGTCGACAACGCCGGCGTGGCGCGAGCCGACGAAGTCGGTGGACACCACTTCCTGAGAGTTGACGAAGTCGATCTGCTTGTGCAGGTCGGAGTGCAGCGCCATGTAGCGCAGGTACTCGTTCATCTCTTCACGAGTGGCGGCTTTCTCAAGGTTCAGGTTGAGAATGGCCATCGACACGTTCGGCGTCGGCACCCGAATGGCGTTGCCGGTCAGTTTCCCAGCGAGCTCAGGCAAGGCCTTGGCAGCAGCAGTGGCGGCACCGGTCTCGGTGATGACCATGTTCAACGCGGCGCTACGGCCACGGCGATCGCCCTTGTGGAAGTTGTCGATCAGGTTCTGGTCGTTGGTGTACGAGTGAACGGTTTCGACGTGACCGTTGATGATGCCGAACTTGTCATTCACGGCCTTGAGCACCGGCACGATGGCGTTGGTGGTGCAGGAAGCAGCGGAGATGATCTTGTCGTCAGCGGTGATTTCGGTGTGGTTGATACCGTGAACGATGTTCTTCAGCTTGCCCTTGCCAGGCGCAGTCAGGACAACGCGGTCGATACCCGGGCAGGCCAGGTGCTGGCCCAGGCCGTCGGCGTCACGCCATACACCGGTGTTGTCCACCAGCAATGCGTCCTTGATGCCGTACTGGGTGTAGTCCACCTCAGTCGGGTTCTTCGCGTAGATCACCTGGATCAGGTTGCCGTTGGCGGTGATGGTGTTGTTTTCTTCGTCGATGGTGATGGTGCCGTTGAAGGAACCGTGCACCGAGTCGCGGCGCAGCAGGCTGGCACGCTTGGTCAGGTCGTTCTCGGCGCCCTTGCGCACGACGATGGCGCGCAGGCGCAGGCCGTCGCCACCACCGGTTTTCTCGATCAGGATACGCGCCAGCAGGCGGCCGATACGGCCAAAGCCGTACAGCACGACGTCGGTACCTTTGCGAGGCGAAGCATTTTGCTGGCCAACCACATCAGCCATCTCTTCGCGAACGAACTGCTCGGCGCTACGGCCATTGGCTTCGTTACGGAATTTGAACGCCAGCTTGCCCAGGTCCACCGAGGCCGCGCCGAGCTTGAGCTCGCTCATGGCCTTGAGCAGGGGGAATGTTTCGTGGACGGAGAGTTCGCTGTCGTCGGACGAACGGTGGCGAGCAAAGCGGTGGGCCTTGAGGATCGCGATGACAGACTGGTTGATCAGGCTGCGGCCATAGATCGAGCTCACCACGTTGTTATTGCGGTAGAGCTGACCGATGAGAGGGATCATCGCTTCTGCGAGAGCTTCACGATCAATCCATTCACCAAGACACTGGTCGGGCTTCTGAGTCACGGTAACCTTCCACAT
Source organism: Pseudomonas sp. AGC41 (assembly GCF_057334555.1). Lineage (NCBI taxonomy): Bacteria > Pseudomonadati > Pseudomonadota > Gammaproteobacteria > Pseudomonadales > Pseudomonadaceae > Pseudomonas > Pseudomonas sp. AGC41. The sequence goes on along the minus strand of NZ_JBHFJB010000081.1, from coordinate 106,798 downwards.
GTAGGGGCTGAAAAAAGGGGCTACATTATGCCGCCGAGTCATCGGCGGAGCAATGCGCGCCCGTCGCGCCGTGGTTTTGCGTTCCTGCAGCATAGTCCGCGACTGACAGAAGCCCCCTTCCCCCGCTACAATTGTCGACTTTGTCGCAACGCTGGAGCTCAACCTTCCGTGCCCGTTCTGCGTCTTCCGCTTCTCCCTGCCGCGGCAGGTAAACAGCACTGGGGCAACCTGCCCGGTGCCGCCCTGAGCCTGGCTATCGCCGAGGCTGCCAGCGCTGCAAAGCGCTTCACCCTGTTGTTGACCGCCGACAGCCAGAGCGCCGAGCGGCTGGAACAGGAGCTGGGTTTCTTCGCCCCGGATTTGCCAGTGCTGCATTTCCCGGATTGGGAAACCCTGCCCTACGACCTTTTTTCGCCGCACCAGGACATCATTTCCCAGCGCATCGCCAGCCTTTACCGGCTGCCGGAGCTCAGTCATGGCGTTTTGGTAGTGCCGATCACGACAGCCCTACATCGCCTGGCGCCGACCCAGTTCCTGCTGGGCAGCAGCCTGGTGCTGGACATCGGCCAGAAGCTCGACGTCGAGCAAATGCGCACCCGGCTTGAGGCCAGCGGCTACCGCTACGTCGATACGGTGTACGAGCACGGCGAGTTCACGGTCCGCGGCGCGTTGATCGACCTGTTCCCGATGGGCAGCAAATTGCCCTATCGCATCGACCTGTTCGATGACGAAATCGAGACCTTGCGCACCTTCGACCCGGAAAACCAGCGCTCCATCGACAAAGTACAGTCGATCCGCCTGTTGCCGGCCAAGGAATTCCCCCTGCAAAAAGACGCCGTGACGCGTTTCAAGGCGCGGTTTCGCGAGCGTTTCGACGTGGACTTCCGCCGCTGCCCGATCTTCCAGGATTTGAGCAGCGGCATTACCCCGGCCGGTATCGAGTATTATCTGCCGCTGTTCTTCGAAGAAACCTCCACGCTGTTCGATTACCTGCCCCAGGACACCCAGGTATTCTCCCTGCCCGGCATCGAGCAAGCGGCAGAAAACTTTTGGAATGACGTGCGCAACCGCTACGAAGAGCGGCGTGTCGACCCGTCCCGTCCTTTGTTGCCACCCGCCGAGTTGTTCCTGCCGGTTGAAGACTGCTTCGCCCGCCTCAAGAGCTGGCCGCGCGTGGTGGCGAGCCAACAGGACGTGGAAACCGGCGCTGGTCGCGAACGCTTCCCCGCCAAGCCACTGCCGGACCTGGCAATCGAAGCCAAGGCCACGCAACCGTTGGCGGCCCTGGCCGGTTTCCTCGATGAATTCCCTGGCCGCGTGCTGTTCACCGCCGAGTCCGCCGGCCGTCGCGAAGTATTGCTGGAGCTGCTCGAACGCCTGAAGCTGCGACCGAAGACTGTCGACAGCTGGCCGGATTTCGTCGCCGGCAAGGATCGTTTGGCAATCACCATCGCGCCACTCAATGATGGGCTGGTCCTGGATGACCCCGCCCTGGCCCTGGTCGCCGAGAGTCCGTTGTTTGGCCAGCGGGTGATGCAGCGTCGCCGTCGCGAGAAGCGCGCCGACGCCGCCAACGACGCGGTCATCAAGAACCTCACCGAGCTGCGCGAAGGCGCGCCGGTGGTGCACATCGACCACGGCGTGGGCCGCTACCTGGGCCTGGCGACCCTGGAGATCGAAAACCAGGCCGCCGAATTCCTCACTCTGGAATACGCCGAGGGCGCCAAACTCTACGTGCCGGTGGCGAACCTGCACCTGATCGCCCGCTACACCGGCAGCGATGATGCGCTGGCGCCGCTGCATCGCCTGGGCTCGGAAACCTGGCAGAAAGCCAAGCGCAAGGCCGCCGAACAGGTGCGCGACGTGGCCGCCGAATTGCTTGATATCTACGCCCGTCGCGCCGCGCGCGAAGGCTACGCGTTCGCCGACCCGAAAGCCGATTACGAAACCTTCAGCGCCGGCTTCCCGTTCGAGGAAACCGTCGACCAGCAGACCACCATCGAAGCCGTGCGCGCCGACATGCTCGCGCCCAAGCCGATGGACCGACTGGTCTGCGGCGACGTCGGCTTCGGCAAGACCGAAGTGGCGATGCGCGCCGCGTTCATCGCCGTGCACGGCGGCAAGCAGGTGGCGATCCTGGTGCCGACCACCCTGCTCGCCCAGCAGCACTACAACAGTTTCCGCGACCGCTTCGCCGACTGGCCGGTGACCGTGGAAGTGATGAGCCGCTTCAAGTCGACCAAGGAGGTGAATGCCGCCGTGGCCGACCTGGCCGAGGGCAAGATCGACATCGTCATCGGTACGCACAAACTGCTCCAGGACGACGTGAAATTCAAAAGCCTCGGGCTGGTGATCATCGACGAAGAACACCGTTTCGGGGTGCGCCAGAAAGAACAGCTCAAGGCGCTGCGCAGTGAAGTCGACATCCTGACCCTGACGGCCACGCCGATCCCCCGGACGCTGAACATGGCAGTGTCGGGCATGCGCGACCTGTCGATCATCGCCACGCCGCCGGCCCGCCGCCTGTCGGTGCGCACGTTCGTGATGGAGCAGAACAAAAGCACGGTCAAGGAAGCGCTGCTGCGGGAGCTGCTGCGCGGCGGCCAGGTCTATTACCTGCACAACGACGTGAAGACCATCGAGAAATGCGCCGCCGACCTCGCCGAGCTGGTGCCTGAAGCCCGCATCGGCATCGGCCACGGACAGATGCGCGAGCGCGAACTCGAACAGGTGATGAGCGACTTCTATCACAAGCGCTTCAACGTGTTGATCGCCTCGACCATCATCGAGACCGGCATCGACGTGCCAAGCGCCAACACCATCATCATCGAGCGCGCCGACAAGTTCGGCCTGGCCCAGTTGCACCAGTTGCGCGGCCGGGTCGGACGCAGCCACCACCAGGCCTATGCCTACCTGCTGACGCCGCCGCGCCAGCAGATCACCCCAGACGCGGAAAAGCGCCTGGAGGCCATCGCCAACACCCAGGACCTCGGCGCCGGCTTCGTGCTGGCCACCAATGACCTGGAAATCCGTGGCGCCGGCGAATTGCTCGGCGACGGCCAGAGCGGCCAGATCCAGGCCGTCGGCTTCACGCTGTACATGGAAATGCTCGAACGCGCGGTCAAGTCGATTCGCAAGGGCGAGCAACCGAACCTCGACCAGCCCCTGGGCGGCGGGCCGGAGATCAACCTGCGGGTACCAGCGCTGATCCCGGAAGACTATCTGCCGGACGTCCATGCGCGGCTGATCCTCTACAAACGCATCGCCTCGGCCACCGACGAAGAAGGCCTCAAGGACTTGCAGGTGGAAATGATCGACCGCTTCGGCCTGCTCCCGGAGCCAACCAAGAACCTGGTGCGCACCACGCTGCTCAAGCTCAAGGCCGAGCAACTGGGCATCAAGAAAGTCGACGGCGGGCCCAACGGCGGCCGCATCGAATTCGAAGCCCAGACGCCGGTCGATCCGCTAGTACTGATCAAGCTGATCCAGGGCCAGCCCAAACGCTACAAGTTCGAAGGCGCCACGATGTTCAAGTTCATGGTGCCCATGGAACGCCCGGAAGAGCGTTTTAATACCGTGGAGGCGCTGTTCGAGCGCCTCACTCCGACCACTGTTTGAAGGACGCCCGATGCGCCTGTTTCGCTCCTTGACGTTGTTGATGCTCCTGGTCGCCCCCCTGGCCTTCGCCGACGATCTGTATCAGGTGGAAATGATCCTGGTTCGCCAGAACGCCGAACCGGCCATTATCAGTCGCGCCGCACCGGAAGACTGGGACGCCGGCGCACAACGCCTGGGCGCGGACAGCCAGCGCACGCCGGCATTGGGCAACATCGTCGAGAAACTCAATGCCAGCGGCCAATACAGCGTGCTGATGCATAAGGCCTGGCAACAGAACCTCGGCGAACAGGGCAGCAAGATCGCCGTCAGCGACGGCGCCGAACAGTTCGGCCAGTTCCCCATCGAGGGCACCCTGGAGCTGAAACTGGGTCGTTTTACCGACGTCGACGCCGACTTCTGGGTCAACCAGATCGACGCCAATGGCCTGGTCACCGCCAGCGAACGCCTCAAGCAACAGAGCCACACCAAGAACGGCCAGCTGAATTTCCTCGATAACGGCCACCTCGGCCTGCTGATCAAGATCACTTCGCTGACCGCGCCCGCGCCACGGCAGGCGCCCGAAGCGATTCCGGACTGACCGGCGCGCCTATGCCCTCGCCCCTGAGCAAACCCCTGGCACCCTCCTGGGTCAATCGATTCAAGGAACAAAGCCTGGAGCGCGGACGCCGATACGCGCTGGAGAATCGCGTCAGGATCGTCGAGACAGGCGACAGCACCGTCATCGCCAGCTGCGAAGGCTCTGGCGGCAGCGTCTATCGTCAGACCATTCGCCTCAAGGAGTCAGCCAAGGGCACGCTGATCCTGCTCGAAGCGGCCTGCTCCTGCCCGGTGCGCATCAACTGCAAACATTGCGCAGCGGTCTTGTTGCAGGTCCAGGAAACCCTGGCCTACCCAGCCGCCGAAAAAGACGCACACCTGCTGGAAAAACTCCAGGCGGTGCTCGACAACCGCAGCCCCAAGGCTCCGCCGCAGGTGCTGGTGGAAAACGTGCAACCGGTGCCGCGCCTGTGGCTGGCGAGTATCGAGTTCAGCGCCTTCGAGCCGCGCAACGGCAAAATGCAGCGCTACATCCAGCACCGCGCCGCCCTGTCCTTCAGCTACCTGGACGAATACGTCAGCGGCCAGCGCAACACCGACGTACTGATTCGCCAGGAAACCCAGACGCTGCGCATAAAACGCCAAACCGATGTGGAACAGTCCTACCGCGAGCAACTGCGAATCCTCGGCTTCAAAATCGCGACCCGGCAAAGCAAGGCGCTCCCGGAAAGCGCTGGCGAGCTTTACGAGATGGTCAACGACAGTGCCTGGTTGACCTTTACCCTCAATGACCTGCCAAAACTGCGCAACCAAGGTTGGGAGCTGCAGATCGACGAAGACTTCGGCTTCGACCTGACGGCCGTGGACGAGTGGTACGCCAGCGTCGAGGAAACTCCGGAGCGAGACTGGTTTGATCTGGAACTGGGGATCATCGTCAACGGCGAGCGCTTGAGCCTGCTGCCGATCCTGCTGAACCTGATGCGCTCGCACATCGAGCTGTTCAACCCGGAACGCCTGGCCCGGCGCCGCGATGACGAACTCATCCTGGTCAACTTGCCGCACCGCCCCAACTCGGAATTCGGCCCGCAGCAAGTCGCGCTGCCCTATGGACGCCTGAAACCGGTACTGGCGACCCTCGGCGAGTTTTACCTGCAAGAACCCGGCACCAGCAAACTGCGCCTGAACAGCGCGGACGCCCTGCGCCTGAACCCGCTGCAAGACATGCCGCTGCGCTGGGAAGGTGGCGAACACATCCGTGGCCTGGCCCAGCGGCTGCGCGACATCAAGGATTACACCGCCACAGCGCCGGAAGGCTTGAACGCCACGCTGCGGCCCTATCAGCTCGAAGGCCTGAGCTGGATGCAATCGCTACGACAACTGGAGGTTGGCGGCATTCTCGCGGATGACATGGGCCTGGGCAAAACCCTACAGACCCTGGCGCACATCCTTAGCGAAAAAAACGCCGGCCGCCTCGACAGACCGTGCATGGTGGTGATGCCGACGAGCCTGATTCCCAACTGGCTCGATGAAGCCAGCCACTTCACCCCGCAGCTCAAGGTATTGGCGCTGTACGGTGCCGGACGCAAGAAACATTTCGAACGGTTGGCCGACTACGACCTGATCCTGACCACCTATGCATTGCTGCCCAAGGATGTCGAGCGCCTTAAAGAGCAACCGCTGCACGTATTGATCCTGGATGAAGCCCAGTACATCAAGAACCCCACCAGCAAGGCCGCCCAGGCCGCCCGTGAGCTCGATGCCCGGCAGCGGTTGTGCCTGTCCGGCACGCCACTGGAAAACCACCTGGGTGAATTGTGGTCGCTGTTTCATTTCCTGTTACCGGGCTGGCTCGGCGACATCAAGGATTTCAACCGCGACTACCGGGTGCCGATCGAAAAACGCGGCAGCGCCGTACGATTGCAGCACCTTAACGGTCGGATAAAACCGTTTCTGCTGCGCAGGACCAAGGAACAGGTCGCAACCGAATTGCCGCCAAAGACCGAGATCATCCACTGGGTCGAACTCAGCGACGCCCAGCGGGACGTCTACGAAACCATGCGCCTGGCGATGGACAAGAAGGTGCGTGACGAGATCACCCGCAAAGGCGTGGCGCGCAGCCAGATCATCATCCTCGAGGCGCTGCTCAAGCTGCGCCAGGTGTGCTGCGACCTGCGCCTGATCAGCGACGCCGCCCTGCCAACCCGAGGCAGCGCTTCGGGCAAGCTCGACAGCCTGATGGAAATGCTTGAGGCATTATTTGAAGAAGGTCGGCGGGTGCTGCTGTTTTCCCAGTTCACGTCCATGCTGGCGCTGATCGAAGACGAACTGAAAAAGCGCGGTGTGGAATACGCCATCCTGACCGGCCAGACCCGAGACCGACGCACTCCGGTGAAGGAATTCCAGAGCGGCAAGCGTCAGATCTTTCTGATCAGCCTGAAGGCCGGAGGTGTGGGTCTGAACCTGACGGAAGCGGACACGGTGATTCACTACGACCCGTGGTGGAACCCGGCCACCGAAAACCAGGCAACCGACCGCGCCTATCGCATCGGCCAGGAGAAGCCGGTGTTCGTCTACAAGCTGATAGCCCGGGGAACGGTCGAAGAAAAGATCCAACTCCTGCAGAAGGAAAAATCCGATCTCGCGGCCGGCGTGCTGGATGGGCGCGTGGCCGGGGACTGGAAACTGCAGAACGAAGACATCGAGGCGTTGTTCGCACCGCTGCCGGATAAGCTGGAGAAACGCTGAGGTTGGTTTATGCCTGTGGGAGCAAGCCCGCTCGCGATGGCTGACTTTCAAACGACATGGACTGAATGTGCGGATCAGGCCTTGGGCAACGGAGCAAACAATGCTTCGATGTCGCTTTGCTCAAGCTTCCATCCTCCCGCTGCTCCGCCATCCAACACCCCGCCTGTCAATGCCGCCTTGTTCTCCTGGAGGGCCTGTATCTTCTCCTCCACCGTACCCCGGGCAATCAGCTTGTAAACGAAAACAGGCTTGTTTTGACCGATCCGATAAGCCCGGTCGGTCGCCTGATTTTCCACCGCCGGATTCCACCACGGATCGAAGTGGATAACGGTATCGGCAGCCGTCAGATTGAGTCCTGTACCACCCGCCTTGAGGCTGATCAGAAAAAGCGACACCTTGCCACTCTGGAAATCCCTCACCGGTGTACGACGATCGACCGTACTACCGGTCAACAGCGAATAGGCAAGGCTGCGCTTTTGCAGTTCTTCCTCAATCAACGCCAACATGGAGGTGAACTGGGAAAACAACAGGATCTTGCGTCCTTCGCTGAGCAGTTCTTCGAGCATCTCCATCAAGCTGACCAACTTGCCACTGCCAAAGCGCGGTGTTTTAGTGGCTTGCTCGGTATTGAGCAATCGCAGATCGCAACAGACCTGGCGTAGCTTGAGTAACGCGTCAAGGATGATGATCTGGCTACGAGCCACGCCGCTGCGAGCAATTTCGTCGCGGACTTTCTTGTCCATGGCCACGCGCACCGTTTCATAGACATCCCGCTGCCCGTCGCTGAGATCGACCCAATGGGTGATTTCGGTCTTGGGCGGCAGCTCGGTCGCGACCTGTTCCTTTTTTCGGCGCAGCAAGAAGGGTTTTATGCGGGCAATCAAATGCCGCATGCGCTCCTGATTGCCGTGTTTTTCGATGGGCGTGCGATAGTCACGATTGAAGGTTTTGCTATCTCCCAACCAGCCGGGCAATAGAAAGTGAAACAATGACCAGAGTTCGCCGAGGTGATTTTCCAGCGGCGTGCCGGACAGACACAGACGCTGCCGGGCGTCGAGGTCGCGAGCAGCCTGGGCGGCCTTACTGGCAGGATTCTTGATATTTTGTGCCTCATCAAGAATCAGCACACTCCAGGCCTGGGGCTTCAATACCTCCAGATCCCGCGGCAACAAGGCATAAGTGGTCAATATCAGATCGTACTGACCAAGGCTGGCAAAGTCTTTTTGCCGGGCCGCACCATGAAGTGCCAGCACGCTGAGCTGAGGCGTAAAGCGTGCTGCTTCGTCGAGCCAGTTGGGAATCAGGCTGGTGGGCATGACCGCTAGCGCCGGGACATCGAGGCGCCCTGCTTGTTTCTCGCACAGCAAATGAGTCAGGGTCTGTAGAGTTTTGCCCAAGCCCATGTCATCACCCAGAATGCCGCCCACTTCCAGCTCGCGCAGGGCTTGCATCCAGTTAAGCCCTTCGAGTTGGTACGGCCGCAGCACAGCCTTGAGCCCATCGGGCGCCGGGACATGCACATGGGTCGCCTCATGCAACCTTTTGGCAAATGTGCGCAGTCTTTCTCCGCCCTTCCACACCAATGGCACGCCTTCGAGCGCATTGAGCCTGGCCGCATCAAAGGCGTTCAAACGTATCGAGTCACCCCGGTGTTCTTTCATGTACAACTCACCGAGGGTAGCCATCAACGGCTTGACGCGCCCATACGGCAACGCGACCCTCACGGAGGGGCCTGCCATGAACGTTCCACTGTTGAGCTCAAGCAACAACAACTGTTCATCACTGCGCTGATCGAGATTGGCCGGTTCCATCATCTCGGGACTTGAGCGAAGCAGATAAAGCAAAATCGGCAGAAGACTGTGCCGCTTGCCATTAACGACAATACCCAACTGCAGATCAAACCACTCCCGCCCCGGAGATTCCTCGATGTCGGCGTACAACTGCTCCACAGGTTGCAGGTCGAAGTAAAATCCATCTTCGATATCGACTCGCCAATGGGCGGCCCGCAATTGCGGCAAGCCTTTATCCATGAATGCCAACCAGGCAGCATCATCCGGCATCTGGAACAGCTCACCCGCGCTGCTTGCGAGTGCGAGGCTCTTGCGGCTGGCCTGTTTGAATCCTGCCTTACGTAGAGTGGTGCGAAAGGCCTGTTCGAGATCCGGCTTGCGCTGGATGCGCAGAGTCTCGGTCCCGGACAGAATCGAGATCTCGGTGGGGGCTTTATCGTCGGCAGCATGACCATCGTAAATAAAGGTCAACGCCGCACGATGTTCTGGAACCGATTTCCAGTGCCGAAGATTGAGCGCACTTCCCAACGTCAGCACCGCCCGTGGCTCGATATCGTCGATGATGCGTTCAGTGAGTTTTTTCGGAGGAGGGATTGCCAGACCGGCAGCGTTGATCCGATGGCTGAAAAGCGCAGCCTGGTGAGCGGGCACCTCTGGCGCAAGGCTTAAATGGCAAGCCAGCTTGTCGTCCATTTCATAGGTGAGCCGACCGAGCTCCTGGCGTGCCACATCCAGATAATGAAGCGGCTCAAGCACCAGAATCCTACCCGGCAGTTGATCGACACCTTGCCACTGAGGCAGGTAGTTACCGCTGGGTTGCTCAGCCCAGGAAAACTGTACCGACTTCTGAGGCCCCGCCCGTAGCGGCTGCGACGGTTCAAGCTCGAGAAACAGGCGGCAAGACTGCAAGGCAAGCGCAAGCACATCAGCGCCATTGCGTCCGCGCAGCGGATAGCTATTCATTTGCCCATGAAAACGTTGAGTGCTGATCAACAAGCGACCGATCTGCTGGTCAATGTCGAACAGGAAATTCGGCAAACTAATCAACATGTCCGCAAGTTGGTAAAACGCTTTCATATCTCGCAAGGAACCATCATTGAGCTGACGCCCCTTGAAGAGTTCCAGTACCCATTGGCCGGTGTGCGTATTCTTGAGCTTGTAGAGAAGCCGGATATCCGTGTTCTTTTCGTTCGCCGCCGAATCAGGACCCTGCTTAGGTATATGCTCGATCCAGGCCTCAAGATCGCGGCTCAGACGCTCGCCACCGGAGCCTCCCTGCAACACTTGCTCATCCCACATCAAGTGGAACATGACCGCCACACAATGTTTGCAGTCGCCGCCACCTGGGCATGAGCATTCGTAACGAACATCGTCATAACCCTGGTGGCGAACGAGCTCGATCACCTGCTGATAGACACTGGTACCGGCTCCTTCACACTCAGCGTGAACCGATCGTTCGTCTACCTGCAATATCCGGACTCTTTCTTCCTCGGCGTAGTCGAACCCGCGAGCGAGTGTACGTTGACCGAACGAATCCGCCCATTCAGTCTCAAGAAGTTCTGCAATCGATTCAATCATGGCCAAGGACTTCATGAAAGATAATGAAACCGGGAGCCGGAGCCATCCGGGAACCGTATATTAACGGGGCTTCCATCGGGGAACGCCTCTGCGCCCGCTTTTTCGCCGGCGCCACTATCCAGCCATCAACACCCGCGCCAGGGTCGACTTCACCTTCCCCATCCCGTCATGCAGCGCCTGCTCGATCTCGGCCATGGTGATCACCGCCGTGGATTTGCCTGCCGCCGGATTAACCACCAGGGCCAGGCACGCATAGTCCAACTCCAGCTCGCGAGCCAATGCTGCTTCCGGCATTCCGGTCATGCCGACGATGTCGCAGCCATCGCGTTCCAGGCGGGCGATTTCAGCCACCGTTTCCAGGCGCGGTCCTTGCGTGCAGGCATAGACGCCGTGGCTGCTGTAGCCGCAGCCTTCGGCAGCCAGGGCGGCAATCAACTTCTCGCGCAGCGACTCCGTGTAGGGATAGCTGAAATCGATATGGGTAACCGCTTCCAGGTCATCGGCAAAATACGTGTGCTGGCGGCCACTGGTGTAATCGATCAACTGATGAGGCACGCAGAAATGTCCGGTGCCCATCGCCGCGTGGATCCCGCCCACGGCGTTGACCGCCAGGATGGCCTCGGCACCCGCCTGCTTCAGCGCCCAGAGATTGGCGCGATAGTTGACCTGGTGCGGCGGAAAACGATGAGGATGGCCATGACGGGCCAGGAACAGCACCTCACGCCCGGCATATTCGCCAATCTGCACCTCGGCCGATGGGGCGCCATAGGGCGTTTCCACCGCCAGGGACTGGCGAATGGTCAGGCCTTCCAGCTGGGTCAGGCCAGTGCCGCCGATAATTGCGTAAACGGTCATAACAAACGTCCTTAATCGATCAGTTGGGCAGCTTTTAATGCGCCAATCGCTGTCAGCCAACGCGGATCCTGACGGTACTCGGTACTGGCGAAGGCCTTGGCCCGCATGCGGGCGATCCGCGCTGATGGCTTGATCTTCAAGCGCTGGGCGGCGCTCAATGCCAGCTCTGCGGCAGCGCGGTCGTTGCACACCAGCCCCATATCGCAGCCGGCGGTCAATGCGGCCTCGATACGACTCGCGGCATCACCCACCACATGGGCACCGGCCATTGACAGGTCATCACTGAAAATCACCCCATCGAACTGCAACTCGCCCCGCAGGATGTCCTGCAACCAACGTCGGGAAAACCCGGCCGGGCTGGCATCCACCTGCGGATAGATCACATGGGCCGGCATCACGGCGGCAAGCTGCTTGCTCAGCCTGGCAAACGGCAGCAGATCGTTGGCGCGGATCTGTTCCAGACTGCGCTCATCATTGGGGATGGCCACATGGGAATCCGCCTCGGCCCAGCCGTGGCCCGGGAAATGCTTGCCCGTGGCGGCCATGCCCGCGGCGTTCATGCCCCGGATGAAGGCACCCGCCAACAATGCGGCGCGTTCGGGATCGCCCTCGAATGAACGACTGCCAACCACGGCACTGCGCTGATAATCGAGATCCAGCACCGGAGCGAAACTCAGATCGAGGCCCACCGCGAGCACCTCGGTGGCCATGATCCAGCCGCATTGTTCGGCCAGGTATTCGGCATTCGGCTTATCGGCAATGGCGCGCATCGCGGGCAGGCGCACGAATCCTTGGCGCAGGCGCTGGACACGCCCGCCCTCCTGATCGACCGCCAGCAGCAGGTCGGGACGGATGGCGCGGATCGCCGCACTCAGCTCGCGCACTTGGCGCGGATGCTCGATGTTGCGAGCGAAGATGATCAAGCCGCCCACTTCGGGCTGACGCAACAGATGGCGATCCTCGGCCGTCAGCCAGGTACCGGCGACGTCCACCATCAACGAGCCTTGCAGGCCTGCAGTCATAGCAATTCCTTAGTAACGATGGATGCGCACGGCGACGCATGCACGATGACGCCGCCAGGCTCCAGGCCTGGCAGGTCGCACATCGGCGATGAAATTTGAAACGAACTCAAAGGGAGAATCGGCATGGGCGGCTAGCTTAGCGGATGTAAGCAGCCGCGCCCACCCGTGGCCTTACGCCTTGGCGAGCGCCGGGGCGGATTTGCTGCGAGGACGCAACTGGGCCGCCGCCATTGCCTCATCGGTGACACCGCTTTCGGCACGCATGCCGGCGGCCAGGAACGGCACCATCAGACGCATGACCTGTTCGATGGAGGTATTCACGCCAAAATCGGTTTCAGCGATGGCCCGCAGCGCTTTGATGCCAGACATGCTGAAGGCAGCGGCGCCCAGCATGAAGTGCACGCGCCAGAACAATTCAATCGGCGGTATGCGGGGCGCGGCTTCATTGACCAGCAACATATAGCGACGGAACACTTTCCCGTACATGTCTTCCAGATAACGCCGCAGGTGACCCTGGCTTTGACTGAATGCCAGGCCCAAAAGGCGCATGAAAATGGAAAGATCATTGCCGCTGCGTGGCTGAACCACGAGGGCCTGCTCGACCAGGATCTCGAGCAGCTCTTCCAGGGTGGGCTTGACGTCAGGCTTGGCCTGGCGACGCTCCAATTCACGGTCGAGACTGATACAGAACGGCCCGAGGAAACGTGAGAAAACCGCCTGGATCAGCGCTTTCTTCGAACCGAAGTGATAATTCACCGCAGCCAGGTTCACCCCAGCCTTGCTGGTTATCAGACGCAAAGAGGTTTCGGCGAAACCTTTTTCCGCGAACAACTGCTCCGCAGCATCGAGAATGCGTTCAACGGTTTCCGACTGGGCCATGGCTACTCCGCCTGACAAACACTTGTTTGAAACATACGTTTCAGCCCTGGGCTTGTCAAGCCTGCCGGGACGTTTTGCGAACGCTCGGTCAGGTATTTAACCACAGCTTTATATAGGCTGTAGCCCCACCGGTTACAACGGCCGAAACGACCGTCGAGCGGCGCACGAAAAAAGGGGCATTGCCAAGCGGCTCGCACTGTATATAATCCCAGTCACTGTATAAAAAGACAGAGCGATCGATATGCTAAAGCTGACGCCACGCCAAGCAGAGATTCTGGCCTTCATCAAACGTTGCCTCGAAGACAATGGCTACCCGCCAACCCGTGCGGAAATCGCTCAGGAACTGGGCTTCAAGTCGCCCAACGCGGCGGAAGAACACCTCAAGGCACTGGCCCGCAAGGGCGCGATCGAGATGACACCCGGTGCCTCGCGAGGCATTCGCATTCCTGGCTTCGAAGCCAAGGCCGACGAAACCACCCTGCCGATCATCGGTCGCGTAGCCGCCGGTGCTCCGATCCTCGCCCAGCAGCACGTTGAAGAATCCTGCAACATCAACCCCTCGTTCTTTCATCCGAGGGCTGATTACCTTCTGCGCGTGCATGGCATGAGCATGAAGGATATCGGCATCTTCGACGGCGATCTATTGGCTGTTCACACCACCCGCGAGGCTCGTAACGGTCAGGTCGTGGTGGCACGAATCGGCGACGAAGTCACCGTCAAGCGGTTCAAGCGCGATGGTAGCAAGGTCTGGCTGATAGCCGAAAATCCCGAGTTCGCCCCCATCGAAGTGGACCTGAAAGATCAGGATCTGGTCATCGAAGGCTTGAGTGTCGGCGTCATTCGCCGCTAAAGGAGGCTTTATGCAATTTCCTCACACACCACAGCACACGCAACTTCCGCTGTTCGAGGCATTCATGGCCCAACCGCTGGTTCCAGTCCTGAAAGAGGTCATCGAATCGCCTTGGGGCGTCGAGCCCGAGGCCTTCAGCGAATTGTCGTTGCGTGGTGCGGCCGGGAATTGCCTGAACCTGCTGGCACCTATTCTGCGAGAGTTGAGCCAGGACCAGGACGCTCGCTGGCTGACGCTGATCGCGCCACCCGCCAGCGTTACCCAGGCCTGGTTGCGGGATGCCGGTCTCAATCGTGAGCGGATCCTGCTATTGCAACCGCGCGGCACACAGAGCGCCCAGCAATTGACGTGCGAAGCGTTGCGCCTGGGTCGCAGTCATACCGTGGTCAGCTGGCTCAACCCCCTGACCGCGACAGCTCGCCAACAGTTGATCAGCGCCGCACGCACCGGGGACGCACAAAGCCTGAATATTCGACTGGGCTAAGACAAACGCAGGGCTTCTCCAGGACAGAGAAGCCAGAACAGCTATCAGATCTCAAAAGTCGCCGAACGGAATCAATGAAGAACCCGTGGCCCCTCTTCCTTGTTGAATTCGCCTTCAACCAGGCGGCCGGCCATTTGGACACCCACGCTCAGCATCGCCTTGGCGACTTCAACGTGTTGACCTTGTAGGAATACCTTGGCGTCCTCAGAGAAGTTCAGGGTAACCAGAGACCCCTCGTCTTCGGCCCGGCGCAGCTCGATGCGGCCATCAGGAAGCTCGACAATTTCTAGAAAGGACGTAGGCATAAAAGTCTGTTCTCCACGAAAGGCGGGGATTATATAGTCATCGGCCAGGCTTCGCTCGGGATCTTGACCAAGCGTCGTTAGCGAACGTTACGGGACGAACTGACTCAGCACTCGTTCAACCCTTCGCGAAAGCGAATGGCCAGGTTTTTGAGATTTTGCCGCCAGCTCTCCAACTCTTCCCGACTCAGCTCTTGCTCTGGCTCTTCTTCGTCAAGATTGACCGCCACGATTAGCGGCTGGGTCACGTCACCCTTAGGCTTGCGCGGAGCCCGTGGCGGCTGGAACAGCGCCTGATGGGCCGCCAGCAACCTGGCCAGCCAGGTTTCCGGGTTCTGCGCCAGCTCGACCATCTCGGCCAGCTCCGGAATTGCGATGGTTTCCAGCACCTCACGGGTCAGCACCAGTTCGGCTCGTGGCGCACTCGCCTGGGGCAAGCGATAAAAACCGGCGATTTCGTGGCATAGGCCCAACAACGCACCGTACAGATGAAACAACGCGGATTCGCGCCCCGCCTGGACCAAAGCCGTGGAATTCATCGCACGCCCATCCTCCGCCCGTGCAAGCGCTTCAAGCGAAAGGCCGGCGAAATAAATCTTCTGATTGGTGCGGGTATAGAGTTCGTGGGCCATGACGGCATCTCCCCAACGAAATAAAAGCGTCACGCAGGTGCGACAGTGTCGTGGATCAACCGAGGCCACTGCAAGCCAAAAACAGGAAGGCCGCATGGAAAACTATAGGTTTCATGCGGCCTTTTTTGTGCCTGGAGTGTAGGGGGACGACTACATCGGCGAGCGAGAGCAAGCGCCCTCGCCAACAAAAACCCTCACTCCACCCTGATCAGCGCTTGTCTTCAACCGTCCATTTACCGCCGTCATAAAACGCCTTCCAGCCGGTAGGCTTGCCGTCAACCTCGGTCTGCACGTACTGCTCCTTGGTCTTGCGGCTATAACGAATCACCGCCGGACGACCGTCCGGGTCTTTCTGCGGCGCATCGCAAAGGAAGTGATACTTCGGATCGATTTCGTCCTTGTGCGGGACGATCTCCATTACCAACGGCGCACGGGTTTCACGGTTTTTCGGGAACTGGCTCGCCGCCAGGAACAGGCCAGATGCACCGTCGCGCAAGATGTAGGTGTCATTGACCTTCTCGCATTTGAGCTCGGGCATTTTCACCGGATCCATCTTCGGCGGCGCCGCATCGCCGCTTTTGAGCAGTTTGCGGGTGTTCTTGCAAGTCGGGTTCGTGCAGCCGAAGAATTTGCCGAAGCGCCCGGTCTTGAGTTGCATCTCGCTGCCGCACTTATCGCATTCCAGGCTTGGGCCTTCATAGCCCTTGATACGGTAGCTGCCTTCTTCAATTTCGTAACCGGCACAATCCGGGTTGTTACCGCAGATGTGCAGCTTGCGCTTTTCATCCAGCAGATAGGCGTCCATCGCCGTACTGCAGATCGGGCAGCGATGCTTGCCGCGCAGTACCAGGGATTCCGATTCACCCTCATCGTCCGCAGCGATTTCATCACCTGGCACCAGGTTGACCGTCGCCTTGCAGCGCTCCTTCGGCGGCAGGCTGTAGCCCGAGCAACCCAGGAACACACCAGTCGAAGCCGTGCGGATCTGCATCGGCCGCCCGCAAGTCAGGCATGGAATATCGGTCATCACCGGCTGGTTGGCGCGCATGCCGCTGTCAGGGCTTTCGGCTACTTCGAGTTTTTTCTTGAAGTCGCCATAGAACTCGTCGAGCACGTTTTTCCAGTCCCGCTCACCTTGGGCCACGTCATCCAGGTTCTCTTCCATGCCGGCGGTGAAGCCGTAGTCCATCAGGTTCGAGAAGCTCTCGGACAGGCGCTCGGTCACGATATCGCCCATCTTTTCCGAATAGAAACGACGGTTGTGCAGCGCCACGTAGCCGCGATCCTGGATCGTCGAAATGATTGCCGCATAAGTCGAAGGGCGACCGATGCCACGCTTTTCCATTTCCTTGACCAGACTGGCTTCCGAATACCGTGCCGGAGGCTTGGTGAAATGCTGGGTCGGATCCAGCTTGAGCAGTTTCATCACGTCGCCCTGGGCCATGTCAGGCAGGACATCGTCATCCCCCGGCTTGGTGATCTGCGGCATTACGCGGGTATAGCCGTCGAATTTCAGGATACGGCCCTTGGCACGCAGCTCGAAATCGCCAGCACCGACGCTGACGGTAGTCGACAGGTATTGTGCCGGAAGCATCTGGCAAGCCAGGAACTGGCGCCAGATCAGCTCGTAGAGGCGCTCGGCGTCGCGCTCCATGCCAGACAGCTTGCTTGGCGTGGTGTTGGCGTCGGATGGACGAATCGCTTCGTGAGCTTCCTGGGCGCCTTCCTTACTGCTGTAGACGTTTGGCGTTTCCGGCAGGTATTTCTTGCCGAACTCGCTTTCTATATAAGTGCGCGCCATCGCCACGGCATCGACCGAGAGGTTGGTCGAGTCGGTACGCATGTAGGTGATGTAGCCCGCTTCGTACAGACGCTGGGCCATCATCATGGTTTTTTTCACGCCGAAGCCCAGGCGGTTACTCGCGGCCTGCTGCAGCGTGGACGTGATGAACGGCGCCGAAGGCTTGCTGCTGGTGGGCTTGTCTTCACGCTTGACGATGCTGTAGCTCGAAGCCTTGAGCTTCTCCAGCGCGGCCATGGCCTGCGCTTCATTGAGTGGCTTGAAGGCCTCGCCTTTCTCGCGGGCTACTTCGAAGCGCACGGTAGCGCCCTTGGCGGTACCCAGATCAGCGTGGACTTCCCAATATTCTTCAGGGATGAACGCGCGGATTTCCCGCTCGCGCTCCACCACCAACTTTACCGCCACCGATTGCACACGTCCGGCGGACAGGCCGCGAGCGATCTTGGCCCACAGCAATGGTGAAACCATGTAGCCCACCACGCGGTCAAGGAAGCGGCGCGCCTGTTGGGCGTTGACCCGATCGATATCCAGTTCGCCCGGCTGGGAGAAGGCTTCCTGGATGGCCTTCTTGGTGATTTCGTTGAACACCACGCGCTTGTAGCGGCTGTCATCACCACCGATGGCTTCGCGCAGGTGCCAGGCAATGGCTTCCCCTTCGCGGTCCAAGTCCGTCGCGAGATAGATGGTGTCGGCATCCTTGGCGAGCCGGCGCAGCTCTTCGATGACCTTTTCCTTGCCCGGGAGGATCTCGTACTTGGCTTTCCAGCCGTGTTCCGGATCAACCCCCATGCGCGAGACCAGCTGCTTGCGCGCCTTTTCCTTCGGCGACAGCGCTGGCGCTTCGCCGGCGGCAGCCTTGCCGCGCTTGGCAGCAGGCTCTTTGCTGGCGCTAGCCGAACCGCTGGTGGGCAGGTCTCGGATATGGCCGATACTCGACTTCACCACGTATTGGTTACCCAGATACTTGTTGATGGTCTTGGCCTTAGCCGGGGATTCCACAATGACCAGCGATTTGCCCATGGATCAGAAAATTCCTGAATTCTAAAAAGTGAAAGGCGGTTGGCGCCTGACGCGGCACCGCTATATATAGTGGCTGCAAGGTGAGGTCAAGGGCAGGCTAGCCCTCATGTTGGCCTCAAGGCTTGGAAAAAATGCTCTCCTCGGCCTGCACCAAAGCAAAGCGTGGCACCTGTTCGCCGTCAACCTCGACGGACTCCTCGAACATGCTCAAGGGACGCACCCAAAAGCCGTAATCGCCATACAGGGCTTGATAGAAGACCACTTCTTCCTCGGTCTCGGAATGCCGCGCAATACTGAATACGCGATACTGCGGACCTTTGTAATGTTGGTAGAGCCCAGGTTGTATCGGCATGCTTTGGCCCTCGCTCAAATCTTTTCAAAATAAAAACAAAATCTTTTTTACTGACCCCGGAAAAACAAAAACCGGGGCACTTGGCCCCGGCTTCCATCGACGTGACGCTTAGACGCGTTCGAAGACAGTGGCGATGCCCTGGCCGAGACCAATGCACATGGTGGACACCCCGAAAGTGCCGCCGTTCTGCTTCATGACGTTGAGCAGCGTGCCGGAGATACGCGCACCGGAGCAGCCAAACGGATGACCCAGGGCGATGGCGCCGCCGTGCAGGTTAACCTTCTCGTTCATCTTGTCGAGCACTTTCAAATCTTTCAGCACTGGCAAGGCCTGTGCGGCGAAAGCTTCGTTGAGCTCGAAGAAGTCGATATCGGCAATGCTCAGGCCGGCACGCTTCAAGGCTTTCTGCGTGGCCGGTACTGGACCATAGCCCATGATCGCAGGATCCACACCGGCGACGGCCATCGAGCGAATCACCGCCATCGGCTGGATACCCAGGTCCTGGGCACGCTGGGCCGACATCACGATCATGCACGAGGCACCATCGGTGATCTGCGACGAGGTACCGGCTGTCACGGTGCCGCCCTTTGGATTGAAAGCCGGCTTCAACGCCGCCAGGCTTTCCAGGGTGGTTTCCGGACGAATGGTCTCGTCGTAGTCGAACAGCTTCAGGAAGCCGTTCTCGTCGTAACCCTGCATCGGGATGATTTCATCCTTGAACTTGCCTTCCACCGTCGCCTTGTGGGCGAGCTGGTGGGAGCGCACGCCAAAGGCGTCCTGCTGTTCGCGGGTGATGCCGTGCATCTTGCCAAGCATTTCCGCGGTAAGGCCCATCATGCCCGAGGCTTTCGCCGCGTACAGCGACATGTGCGGATTCGGATCGACGCCATGCATCATGCTCACGTGGCCCATGTGCTCGACACCACCAACGACGAACACATCACCGTTGCCGGTCATGATCGCCTGGGCGGCAGTGTGCAGCGCGCTCATGGACGAACCGCACAGGCGGCTGACGGTCTGGCCGGCCGCGGTGTGAGGAATCTGGGTCATCAGCGAAGCCATGCGGGCGATGTTCCAGCCCTGCTCCAGGGTCTGGTTCACACAGCCCCAGATCACGTCCTCGACCTCGTTAGGGTCGACCTTGACGTTGCGCTCCAGCAACTTGCTGATCAAGTGCGCCGACATGTCCTCGGCACGGGTGTTGCGGTGCATGCCGCCCTTGGAGCGGCCCATCGGCGTACGACCGAAGTCGACAATCACGACGTCTCTAGGATTCAAGCTCATAAATGTTCTCTCGCTCTAGTCGTTGGGCGCTTAACCGAAGAAGCGCTGGCCGTTCTTGGCCATCTCACGCAGCTTCGCGGTCGGGTGGTACAGCGCGCCCAGATCAGCGTACTGGTCAGCCAGGGCAACGAACTCGGCGACACCGATCGAATCGATGTAGCGCAGCGCACCGCCACGGAATGGAGGGAAACCGATGCCGTAGACCAGACCCATGTCGGCTTCGGCGGCGGTTTCAACAATGCCGTCTTCCAGGCAGCGCACGGTTTCCAGGCACAGCGGGATCATCATCCAGTTGATGATGTCCTCGTCGGTGACTTCGCGCTGCTCGTAGACGATCGGCTTGAGCACTTCCAGCACCGACGAATCGGCGACTTTCTTCTGCTTGCCGCGCTTGTCGGTCTCGTAGGCGTAGAAGCCCTTGCCGTTCTTCTGGCCCAGGCGCTTGGCTTCATAAAGCACGTCGACAGCCGAACGGCGGTCATCCTTCATGCGATCCGGAAAACCTTCAGCCATGACATCGCGACCGTGGTGGCCGGTGTCGATGCCGACCACGTCCATCAGGTACGCCGGGCCCATCGGCCAGCCGAATTTTTCCATGATCTTGTCGATCCGCACGAAGTCCACGCCGGCGCTGACCAGCTTGGCGAAACCGCCGAAGTACGGGAACAGCACGCGGTTGACCAGAAAGCCCGGGCAGTCGTTGACCACGATCGGGTTCTTGCCCATTTTTTTCGCGTAGGCCACGGTGGTGGCGATCGCCTGCTCACTGGACTTCTCGCCACGGATGACTTCCACCAGAGGCATCATGTGCACCGGGTTGAAGAAGTGCATGCCGACGAAGTTTTCTGGACGCTTGAGGGCTTTGGCCAGCAGCGAGATGGAAATGGTCGAGGTGTTCGAGGCAAGGATCGTATCTTCCTTGACCTTGTCTTCGACTTCAGCCAGTACCGCCTGCTTGACCTTCGGGTTCTCGACAACGGCTTCGACCACCAGGTCGACATGGCCGAAATCGCCATAGGACAGCGTCGGGCGGATGCCGTTGAGCACTTCGGCCATCTTCGCGGCGGTCATGCGACCTTTGTCGACACGGCCGACCAGCAGCTTGGCAGCTTCGGCCAGACCTTGTTCGATGCCATGTTCGTTGATGTCTTTCATCAGGATCGGCGTGCCTTTGGACGCCGACTGATAGGCAATACCGCCGCCCATGATACCGGCGCCGAGCACGGCGGCCTGCTTCACGTCGCGGGCGATCTCGTCATAGGCCTTGGCCTTTTTCTTCAGTTCCTGGTCGTTGAGGAACAGACCGATCAGGCTTTGTGCAGCCGAGGTCTTGGCCAGCTTGACGAAACCGGCGGCCTCGACTTCCAGGGCCTTGTCGCGACCGAAGTTCGCGGCTTTCTGGATGGTCTTGATGGCTTCGACCGGCGCCGGGTAGTTCGGGCCAGCCTGGCCGGCGACGAAACCCTTGGCGGTTTCGAAGGCCATCATTTGTTCGATGGCGTTGAGCTTGAGCTTTTCCAGCTTCGGCTGGCGCTTGGCCTTGTAGTCGAACTCGCCACTGATGGCGCGCTTGATCGTCTCAAGGGCCGCTTCCTGAAGCTTGCCCGGTTCAACCACGGCGTCCACGGCGCCGACTTTCAGCGCGTCTTCGGCACGGTTTTCCTTGCCGGCGGCAATCCACTCGATGGCATTGTCGGCACCGATCAGCCGCGGCAAGCGCACGGTACCGCCGAAGCCCGGGTAGATGCCCAGCTTGACTTCCGGCAGACCGATCTTGGCAGCAGAGGACATCACGCGGTAATCGGCCGCCAGGCACATCTCCAGGCCGCCACCCAGGGCGATGCCGTTGATGGCCGCAACGGTTGGCACACCCAGGTCTTCGAAATCGCTGAAGATACGGTTGGCTTCGAGGTTGCCAGCGATCAGTTCGGCATCGGGCAGCTTGAAGTTGTCGACGAATTCGGTGATGTCGGCACCGACGATGAACACGTCTTTGCCGCTGCTGACGATCACACCCTTGATCGAAGCATCTGCCTTGATAGTGTCCACGGCCTGACGCAATTCGTTCAGGGTTAGACGGTTGAACTTGTTGACGGACTCACCCTTGAGATCGAACTTCAGTTCGACGATGCCACTTTCAAGAGCCTTAACCGTGATGGCTTTACCTTCGTAAATCATCAACTGATCTCCACGATATGGAAGCTGAACAGTACACGTTGAACGCTGACCGCTGGTTCGGCATGGACATTACCGTCGATGCTACGCCAATCCGCCAGGCACACCCGCCAACGCGATAGTCGGGTTCTGTAGGAACGTTCTGAAAATACAAACGCTCAATTCATACGCCCGTTTGATTTGGGTACGTCACCTTCACGGAATTTCCGACAATTGTCAATCGCCCTAAACAAGCTCCTGAACGCGACTTTACGGTCAGTTTCGGTACCTGCAGATCCGCAACACGACGCCGCATGAGCAGCCATTCATAGAATCAATAATTAGAAAAGTCGCCCTAATTCCAAGCGCACCGTATTCAACCGGCTAAGCTGGTGACAAGACGTTTGAGCGGAGTGAAGAAAGGACGTTCGAACGAACGCCCCGGACAAATGGTTTACCGGCCTGCCTGGCCAACCCGCCCGATGAACCTGTCGGGCTTTTTTACGCCTCAAGCCAAGGCATTGAGCACTGCAGATATATCCTGCAAAACACTGGCCTCGCCTTTTTCGCCCCAGTACAAGGTAATCATCTGCCGGTCGGCTTCAATTTTGTACACGTTGGCGGGCAGCTTGTGGAAATGCGCCAGCAGCGACTCGTCCAGACACGGCTCGCGCCACTGATTGACCCACACCCCAGGAGCGCTCTGCCAGTAGCTCCAAAGGGCCGGCTGCTTGCCACGTCGAGGCCGGTGGTATTGAGCGCAAGGGTTGGGCGGCGGCTGACTGAGCCAGTGCGGCCACTCCTGGGAAGCCAGTTGCATGGCCAGGCCGAGGCGTCGCGCCTCCATGCGCAGGGCCATGCGACCGCTCTGAACACGCGATGGCCGCAACCATGCCAAGGGGCTCAATACCACCAACAGGATTGACACCACTATCCAGACCGTCATATCTGTACTCCCGAATTCTGATGAGCCCGTTGACCCGCATCGCCGTCAATGCGCTTGAAACCAGCCATACTTACCGTATCGCCATTCTCTGGAGTGCTTTTCATGTACTACGAACACGTCCTGGTCGCCGTCGACCTTACTGAAGAATGCGATCCTGTGGTCAAGCGAGCCCTCGCTCTCTGCGAAGGCCGAGATAACAAACTGTCGCTGGTGCATATCGTCGAGCCAATGGCCATGGCCTTCGGCGGCGACGTCCCGATGGACCTTTCCCAATTGCAGCAGCAACAATTTGACCAAGCCAAGGAACGCCTTGATCGACTGATCGTGAAATACCCGGCATTAAAAAAGGAAAACAGTCATCTGACCTACGGCCAGCCGCGCCAGGAAATCCATCACCTGGCCAAGGAGCAGGGCTGCGACCTGATCGTTGTCGGCAGCCATGGCCGCCACGGCCTCGCGCTGCTGCTGGGCTCGACCGCCAACGACGTGCTGCATGGCGCGCCTTGCGATGTGCTGGCGGTGCACCTGGTCAAGCGCTCCTGAGCCATATACCCCCTGTGGGAGCAAGTCTGCTCGCGAAAGCGGTGTGTCAGCCAACATCAATGGCGCTGATCGACCGCTTCGCGAGCAGGCTCGCTCCCACAGGGATTGGCTTCTTGCCTCAGCGAATCAAGCGTCCAGTTCAGCCCAGCGCTCGACCAACGCATCCAGCTCGGCCTGCAACTGCTCCAGATGGGCGATCACCTTGGCGGTTTCGGCCGCTGGTCGCTGATAAAAGCCGGCGTCAGCCATCTCGGCCTCCACCGCTGCAATCTGCTGCTCCTTCGCCTCGATATCGCCAGGCAATGCTTCCAGCTCACGCTGCAGTTTATAGCTGAGCTTCTTTTTCGCAGGTGCAGGCGCGGCGGCGGCAGCAACCGGGGCTGGCTCAGCCTTGACCACCGCCGAATTCAGGTCGGCCTTGCCGGATTTGCTCTCGGTCACACCCAGGAGACGTGGGGAGCCACCCTGGCGCAGCCAGTCCTGGTAACCACCAACGTACTCGCGAACCAGCCCTTCGCCTTCGAACACCAGGGTACTGGTGACCACGTTGTCGAGGAAGGCGCGGTCATGGCTGACCATCAGCACGGTGCCGTTGAAGGTCAGCAACACCTCTTCCAGCAGTTCGAGGGTTTCCACGTCCAGGTCGTTGGTCGGCTCGTCGAGCACCAGCAGGTTCGCCGGCTTGCTGAACAGCTTGGCCAGCAACAGACGGGCGCGCTCGCCACCCGACAATGCCTTCACCGGGGTACGGGCGCGCTGCGGGCTGAACAGGAAATCGCCGAGGTAACTCAACACGTGGCGGCTCTGGCCGTCGATATCGATGAAGTCGCGACCTTCGGCCACGTTGTCGATCACGGTTTTTTCCAGATCCAGCTGGTGGCGCAACTGGTCGAAATAGGCGACGTCGATTTTTGTCCCCTCTTCCACTTTGCCGCTGCTCGGCACCAGACCGCCAAGCATCAGCTTGAGCAAGGTCGTCTTGCCGGTACCGTTGGCGCCCAACAGGCCGATCCGATCGCCGCGCTGCAGGACCATGGAGAAGTCCTTGACCAGGAACGGGCCGCCTGGGTGGGCGAAGCTGACGTTCTCCAGCACCATGACTTGTTTGCCGGACTTGTCGGCGGTTTCCAGCTGAATATTCGCCTTGCCGGTGCGCTCGCGTCGCTCGCTACGCTCCACGCGCAGGGCCTTGAGGGCGCGTACGCGACCTTCGTTACGGGTACGCCGGGCCTTGATGCCCTGGCGGATCCAGACTTCTTCCTGGGCCAGGCGCTTGTCGAACAGCGCGTTGGCGGTTTCTTCCGCCGCCAGCACGGCTTCCTTGTGCACCAGGAAACTCGCGTAGTCGCCGTTCCAGTCGATCAGGCCACCGCGATCCAGTTCGAGGATGCGGGTCGCCAGGTTTTGCAGGAAGGAGCGGTCGTGGGTGATGAACAACACCGCGCCCTGGAAATCCTTGAGGGCTTCTTCAAGCCAGGCAATGGCACCGATATCCAAGTGGTTGGTCGGCTCGTCAAGCAGCAGCAGGTCGGGTTCGGACACCAGGGCCTGGGCCAGCAGGACGCGGCGACGCCAGCCACCGGATAACTCGGCCAGGGTCTTGTCGGCCGGCAGTTGCAAGCGGCTCAGTGTGCTGTCGACCAATTGCTGCAGACGCCAGCCATCACGTGCTTCGAGGTCGTGCTGGACATGCATCAGCTTGTCCAGGTCGGCATCGGTGACGATGTTCTGGCTCAGGTGATGATATTCGGCCAACAGCGCGCCGACACCGTCCAGGCCTTCGGCGACCACGTCGAATACCGTCCGCTCGTCGGCTACCGGCAATTCCTGGGGCAATTCGCCGATCTTCAGGCCGGGCGCGCGCCAGACCGAGCCGTCGTCGGGCTTCTGGTCGCCCTTGACCAGCTTCATCATGCTGGACTTGCCGGTGCCGTTGCGGCCGATGATGCACACCCGCTCTCCACGGGCGATCTGCCAGGACACCTTGTCCAACAACGGCATCGCGCCGAAAGCAAGGGACACATCGCTGAATTTGAGCAGGGTCATGAGCTTCTCCAAAAACCGGGCGCGCATTCTACCTGAGAAGAGGCCTCAAAGGTCCGCCAATTTCGTCTGCGAAGCACTCTACGCAACAATTGTTGCGAACTTGCGCGAACGGCCCTGCAAAGCTTTCGCCGGTTGCTGGCAAAAGGCTAAGCTACAGACAGTTACCCCGGGCTTGCCCCGGGCTTGTCTTGTTTTTTCTGCCCGGACGTATCATGCGCAGTCGCCTTTTCAGTGTTTTATCTTGTTTGTTTGTATGTGCCACTGCCGTTCAGACCGCCCAGGCGGTGGATATTTCCACCCAGCGCCAGTATTACGATGAGGCCAAGCGCGCCCTGGCCAAAGGTGATTCCGGCCCCTATTTGCGCTACAGCCAGGCCCTGCGCGATTACCCGCTGGAACCCTACCTGGCCTACGATGAACTGACCGCGCGCCTGAAAAGCGCGAGTAACGCCGAGATCGAAAAATTCCTCGCCGAGCATGGCGACCTGCCCCAGGCCAACTGGATGAAGCTGCGCTGGTTGCGCTGGCTGGCGGAGCGTGGCGACTGGACGACCTTCGTCAAGTATTACGACCCCAAGCTCAACTTCACCGAACTCGATTGCCTCAACGCCCAATATCAACTGAGCCATGGTCTCAAAGCCGAAGGCTACGCCAACGCCGAGAAACTCTGGCTCACCGGTAAATCCCAGCCGGCGGCCTGCGATGCGCTGTTCGGCATGTGGGCGGCCCAAGGCCAGTTGACTGAACAGAAACGCTGGGAGCGCGCCAAACTGGCCGCCCAGGCGCGTAACTATCCGCTGGCCAACAGCCTGGTCAGCGGCCTGACCACCCTGGCGCCCCGCGGCAGTCTGTTGATCGACGTGGCGCAGAAGCCCGAACTGCTCAACCAGCCTTCGCGCTTCGCTCCCGCCGATGAACCGATGTCCGATGTGGTGAGCCTCGGCTTGCGACGCCTGGCGCGCCAGGACCCGGAAAAGGCCATGGCGTTGCTCGACGGGTATGCCAGCACCATGCATTTCTCTCGAGACGAGAAAGTGGCAATCGCCCGGGAAATCGGTCTGACCCTGGCCAAACGCTTCGACAGCCGCGCCCTCGACGTGATGACCAAATACGACCCGGAGCTGCGCGATGACACTGTCTCGGAATGGCGTTTGCGCCTGTTGTTGCGCCTGGCCCGCTGGGAAGATGCCTATCAGTTGACCCGCCGTTTGCCCGAGTCGCTCGCCACCACCAACCGTTGGCGTTACTGGCAAGCCCGCAGCCTGGAGCTGGCGCAGCCGCAGAACCCGCAAGCGGTGACGCTCTACAAGCAACTGGCCCGGGAGCGTGACTTCTACGGCTTCCTCGCGGCCGACCGCTCCCAGTCACCCTATTCGCTCAACAACAAACCGCTGGTGATGAGCCAGGCGCTGATCAACAAAGTGCGCAATACACCTGGAGTGCGCCGCGCGCTGGAGTTTCATGCACGCGGACAGATCGTCGATGGCCGCCGCGAGTGGTATCACGTCAGCCGCCATTTCAACCGGGACGAGATGGTTGCCCAGGCGAAACTGGCCTATGACCTGAAATGGTACTTCCCGGCCATCCGCACCATCAGCCAGGCCAAATACTGGGACGACCTGGATATCCGCTTCCCGATGGCCCACCGCGACACCCTGGTGCGCGAAGCCAAAATCCGCGGCCTGCATCCAAGCTGGGCGTTCGCCATCACCCGCCAGGAAAGCGCATTCATGGACGATGCCCGCTCCAGCGTCGGTGCCAGCGGCCTGATGCAATTGATGCCAGGCACCGCCAAGGAAACCGCCCGCAAGTTCAATATTCCCCTGGCATCGCCCCAGCAAGTGTTCAACCCGGACAAGAACATCCAGCTTGGCGCGGCTTACCTGAGCCAAGTGCACAGCCAATTCAACGGCAACCGGGTCCTCGCCTCCGCCGCGTACAACGCCGGCCCCGGCCGAGTCCGCCAATGGCTGCGTGGCGCGGACCACCTGAGCTTCGACGTCTGGGTCGAAAGCATCCCTTTCGACGAAACCCGCCAATACGTACAGAACGTGCTGTCGTACTCGGTGATCTATGGCCAGAAACTCAACTCGCCGCAACCGTTGGTGGACTGGCACGAGCGGTATTTTGACGATCAGTAATCACCAGAAGGCCTGATAGAGAACCTGTGTGAGCGAGCCTGCTCGCCAAAGCGCTGTGACAGTCAACATCAATGTTGCTGGCTTATCGCCTTCGCGAGCAGGCTCGCTCCCACATCGGTTTCCCACACTGGATTTCGGCTCGTTGCTATCTTTCAGACGAGTCATGCTGACTGAACTGCAACGCCGCCAACCGCGCATACAGCGCATTACTGGCCACCAACTCCTGGTGAGTGCCCACGGCGACTACCCTGCCCTGGTCCATCACCGCGATCCGGTCGGCATTTTTCACCGTCGCCAGGCGGTGGGCGATGACCAGGGTGGTGCGGTTTTTCATCAGGCTGGGCAGGGCTTGTTGGATGAGGTGTTCGTTTTGTGCATCGAGCGCGCTGGTGGCTTCGTCCAGCAGCAGGATCGGCGCGTCAATCAGCAATGCCCGGGCGATGGCCAGGCGTTGGCGCTGGCCACCGGACAATCCCAGGCCGCCATCGCCCAGATGGGTCTGATAGCCATCCGGCATTTTTTCGATGAAATCATGGGCGTGGGCGATCCGCGCCGCTTCGCGCACTTGTTCATCGGTGGCTTGCGGATTGCCGTAGCGAATATTTTCCTCCACCGTGCCGAAGAACAGTGCCGGGCTCTGCGAGACCAGGGCGAAATGACGACGCAGGTCCAACGGGTCAAGCAAGGTCAGCGGCACGCCATCGAGGTATATCTGCCCTTGCACTGGATCGTAGAACCGCAGCAGCAGGTCGTACACGGTGGATTTACCCGCCCCGGATGGACCGACCAGCGCGACGGTTTCGCCAGCGTTGACGCTCAGGTCCAGGCCATCGACCGCGTAGCTTTCCGGCCGCGACGGGTAGGAAAACCGTACACCTTCAAGTCGCAAGTCGCCCCTGACCCGCTGCGGCAACGTGACAAGGCCCGACGCCGGCGGCTGGATGATGTTCTGCGAACGCAACAATTCGGCAATTCGCTCAGCGGCGCCAGCCGCCCGTTGCAGCTCGCCGATCACTTCGCTGAGCGTACCGAAAGCACTGCCGACAATCAGGCTGTAGAACACGAATGCCGCCAGCTCACCGCCGGAAATGCGCCCGGCGATCACGTCCATGCCACCGACCCAGAGCATCACGCCCACCGCACCCAGCACCAGAACGATCACCAGGGTAATCAACCAGGCGCGTTGGGCGATACGCTTGCGGGCCGTGTCGAAGGCCTGCTCCACAGTGACAGCGAAACGGCGCTCATCCTGGACCTGGTGATTGTAGGCCTGCACCGTCTTGATCTGGCCGAGGGTTTCGGAAACGTAACTGCCAACATCGGCGATGCGGTCCTGGCTCTCGCGGGACAGGCTGCGCACTCGCCGGCCAAAGACCAGGATCGGCGCCAGCACCAGCGGCAATGCAATCACCACGATGCTGGTGAGTTTGGGATTGGTGACGAACAGCAGCACGATGCCTCCAACCACCATCAGCGCGTTGCGCAGAAACAATGACAGCGACGAGCCGATCACCGATTGCAACAGTGTGGTGTCGGCAGTCAGGCGTGACTGGATCTCCGAACTGCGATTGTTTTCATAGAACCCGGGGTGCAGATATACCAGGTGGTTGAACACCTGTCGGCGGATGTCAGCCACCACCCGCTCGCCAATCCACGACACCAGGTAGAAACGCGCAAACGTACCGATTGCCAGCCCCGCTACCAGGACCATGAACAACCCGATCGATTGATTGAGCAGATGCGGCGAGCGCGTCATGAAGCCTTGGTCCACCAGCAACCGGATACCCTGCCCCATGGACAAGGTAATGCCGGCGGTGACGATCAGGGCGAGCAAAGCGCCAACAACCTGCTTGCGGTAGGGAGCGATGAAGCCGCTGGCCAGGCGTATGGCACGGCGTTGTCGGGAAGAAAGCATCAAGAGCATCCGATAATGCAACGGGAAAGGAACTGGTCTGAGATACCGAAACGCAGCGGAACCAATTTGAATCAGAATGACTCAGGTTAAATATGACCGCCAAGATCAGCCGCTAGATGTTATCGGTCTAAAGTCTGGCTGGAAATGCATCGGCGTTTCTGGTTGAGTGGAGCTGTCGCCATGAACCGTCAAGGAGTGTCATGGCTCGGTCACCTGGCGACATTACTATAGGCACGCAACCTGATGAGGAGACAGGCCATGTCCTTGCAACACAGCAGTGAAGACAAGATTGAAGTGATCCGCACGCAACCGGACCAGTCCCTGGGCTGCTCGTTCATCGATGCCCAAGGACGCGAAGTACCGATCACCGAAGACATGATCCAGCAAGCCTGCAGCGAACTGGAAAAACGACTGGTCAAGCCTGCCGAACAAAAGTGATACAGCCCCGTCTTCAACTGAACCCGACCTAGATGTCGGGTTTTTTATGCTTTTGATTTGCTGACTTGCGTGGTGAAGGAGCTTGCTCGCGCTGGACAGTCGCAGTCGGCGACTGCTTCGCAGCCGAGCGGGCGCAAGCTCCCTCGCCACCATTGCTCTACGCTCAAGCAATGGTGGCGCCCAGGGCAGCCACGATATTTTCCAACGTCGCCGATTGCCCTTCGATATGCACCTTCAAGCTGTCGATTTCCCGGCGCGGCGGATAATGCTTGCGCAAGGCATCGAAAGCGCTACGTTGTTCGCTGTCCGTACCGACCAGGCTGCGGCGAAAGTCCGCATCGTCCCGGCGCGGGTCGTACACGCTCCGGCACAAAGCCGCCAGCGCCCAGGCCGGGTCAGTGGCGGCATCCAGCGTGAGGCCGGCGAGCCAGGGCCGTGGCAGCAGCTCGGCGAGACTGACTTCCACCGGCCGCTGCAGAAATCCGCACAAGGCATCATAAATCTGCGCCGTGCCGCGCTGGCGACCATCAAGGCTGTAACCGGCGATGTGCGGCGTGGCGATCACACAGAGGTCGGCCAGATCGACGTCGACTGACGGCTCCTGCTCCCAGACATCCAGCACCGCTTGCAGGTCTTCCCGTTCCAGCAGCACTTCACGAAGCGCCGCATTGTCGATGACCGGGCCGCGCGCGGCGTTGATCAACCAGGTCCCCGGCTTGAGGCTGTTCAGCCGTTGCTCATCGAAAAGGTGCCAGGTCGGTTGCTCGCCGTCGCGGGTCAATGGTGTGTGCAGGCTGATCACATCGCACTGCTCGATAATCTGCTCCAGGCTCAGGTAATCGCCGCCTTCGGCAGCCTGACGCGGCGGATCACAGACTTTCACGGCCCAGCCCAGGTCTTTGAGTACCTTGATCAACCGCCCACCGACCTGCCCCGCGCCGACCACGCCAAAGGTGCGCTGCGCAAGATCCGCGCCTTCGATTTC
Organism: Pseudomonas sp. AGC41; assembly: GCF_057334555.1. Taxonomy (NCBI): domain Bacteria; kingdom Pseudomonadati; phylum Pseudomonadota; class Gammaproteobacteria; order Pseudomonadales; family Pseudomonadaceae; genus Pseudomonas; species Pseudomonas sp. AGC41. Next base: position 75,881 of record NZ_JBHFJB010000081.1, on the reverse strand, counting down.
CGCCAGGGTCATAAGGCTGCCCAGCACATAGTCCACCACTCCACGAGCGTTACAACCCGGGGCACTGGCCCAGTGGATGCCGGCTTCGGCGAAATATTCCAGGTCCAGGTGATCGGTGCCGATGGTGCAGGTGCCGACAAAACGCACCTTGCTGCCTTCCAGCAGCGCCCGATTGACCTGGCTGACCGAACGCACCAGCAGCACGTCCGCCTGCTCGACCAGCGCCCGGTCGATGCCCCGCCCCGGCACGCGGCGGATTTCACCAAAACCTTGGAAAAACGCATCGAGCAGGGGAATGTTTTCGTCGGCAACGATCAGCATGGCAAAGCTCCTTTGGCGGGATGGGCAGTGTAGGCGTTCCGGTTGCTCCGCGCATTACCAGGAGCAAGCAATCCATTGTGGCGAGGGAGCTTGCTCCCGCTGGCCTGCGAAGCGGGCCCAAATGCCAGCGACTGCTGCGCAGCCGAGCGGGAGCAAGCTGCCTCGCCACGAAAGCTGCCGTACTGCCCGATTACAAATCCCCAACACAGGTTTTTTCCTGACCGATGCGTCAAGGCGTAGAATTCGCCGCCTTGCGCTTAATATTTTTCGGATGCTTGCCCTGTGAATCCTCTGATCGACACCCCCGCTCTCTCCCGCCCGGCCCGGGTGCGTCTGGAGCTCAAGACGTTGCTGGCTCTGGCCTTGCCGATCATGGTGGCGCAATTGGCGACCACCGCCATGGGCTTTGTCGACGCGGTGATGGCCGGCCGGGTCGGGCCACGGGATCTCGCGGCGGTGGCGCTGGGCAATTCGATCTGGGTTCCGGTATTTCTGTTGATGACCGGCACGCTGTTGGCTACCACGCCGAAGGTGGCCCAGCGTTTCGGTGCCGGTACGTTTGAACAGATCGGTCCATTGGTGCGCCAGGCATTGTGGCTGGCCCTCGCGGTGGGGCTGAGCGCAACGTTGGCGCTGCTCAGCGCCGAGCCGATCCTGCATCTCATGAAAGTCGATCCCGAACTGATCGGCCCTTGCATGGAATACCTGCGCGGCATCGGCAGCGGCCTCCCGGCGGTGGCAATCTATTACGTGCTGCGCTGCTTCAGCGACGGCTTGGGGCGTACGCGACCGGCGATGGTGCTGGGGCTATGCGGGCTGGCCCTGAACATTCCGCTCAACTACATCTTCATTTATGGACACCTGGGCGTCCCCGCCATGGGTGGTGTCGGCTGCGGCTGGGCCACCGCCATCGTGATGTGGTTCATGGCGGCGGGCATGGCCGCCTGGACACGCTGGGGCCCGATCTATCAATCGAGTCAGCTGTTCAGCCGTTTCGACTGGCCGCAATGGTCGGTCATCAAGCGCCTGCTCGGCATCGGCCTGCCGATCGGCATCGCGGTGTTTGCCGAATCGAGCATCTTTGCGGTCATCGCCCTGCTGATCGGCAGCCTCGGCGCCACGGTGGTGGCCGGGCACCAGATCGCGCTGAATTTCAGCTCGCTGGTGTTCATGATCCCCTACTCCCTGGGCATGGCCGTGACCGTACGGGTCGGCCAGGCGCTGGGGCGTAGCCAGCCTCGGGAAGCGCGCTTTGCGGCGGGTGTCGGCATGGCCACGGCCCTGGCGTATGCCTGCCTGTCGGCGAGCCTGATGTTCGCCTTGCGCGGGCCTATCGCGGCGATCTATACCGCCGACCCCGTGGTGATCGAGGTGGCATCAATGCTGATCGTCTATGCCGCGCTGTTCCAGTTTTCCGATGCCATCCAGGTCACGGCGGCGGGCGCGTTGCGCGGTTACCAGGACACCCAGGTGACGATGATCCTGACGCTCTTCGCTTACTGGGGCATCGGCTTGCCGGTGGGTTACGCCCTGGGCCTGACCGACTGGCTCGGCACCGCCAGCGGCCCAAGCGGATTGTGGCAAGGCTTGATCGTGGGCTTGAGCTGCGCGGCGTTGATGCTGTCGGTCCGACTGACGCGCAGTGCGCGCGGGCAGATTCGCATCAGTCGCTCGATGGGTTAAGCGAGCTTCTTGCGGATCCAGTAGCGGTAGGTGCCATCCACTTCATCCTGGCTGACCAGTTCGTGATCGAGAAACACGCAAAACTTGGGGATATCACGGCGAGTCGACGGGTCGGTGGCAATGACTTTCAGCAATCCGCCGGGGGCCAGGTCACGGATATGCTGGTGCAGCATCATCACCGGCTCCGGGCAGTTGAGGCCGGTTGCATCCAGCGTGCCGTCGACCGGCGTATCGTTCATTTCGCTCATGTTCTACTCCTGAAACTGGCCGCTATTGTCGCGCAATGTCGGCGCTTTTAACAAATGGACACCAACCGTGGCGAGGGAGCTTGCTCCCGCTCGGCTGCACAGCAGTCGTCGCTTTTAAAACCCGACAGGGCATCGGGGTCGCTTCGCAACCCAGCGGGAGCAAGCTCCCTCGCCACAAAGGCTGGCTCTTTGGCTTTAGCGAGACTTCGGCTTCTTGCTATCCAGCCGCCGCAGATGGCACGTCACTTCCTCACGGTCGTGATACAGCTGCTTGCAGCCGATCTCGACCTTGATACCCCGGGCCTTGAAACCCTCGGCGATGCGTTCGAGCAGACGCTTCACCTCGGCGTAACGCTGCTTCATCGGCAGTTTCAAGTTGACCACCGCCTCGCGACAATGCCCCTCGCCAATCCACTCTTCCAGCATCGCCGCATTGCGCGCGGGTTTTTCGACGATGTCACAGACCATCCAGTCCACCGGCTGCTTGGGCTTGAACGTGAAGCCGTCCGCCATCAAGTGCTGCACCAGGCCGGTGTCCATCAGGCTTTCAGCCATCGGGCCGTTGTCGATGGCCGTCACCAGCATGCCCCGGTTGACCAATTGCCAGGTCCAGCCACCCGGCGCAGCGCCGAGGTCCACGCCGGTCATGTCGCTGTGCAGCCGCTCATCCCATTGGTCACGGGGAATGAAATGGTGCCAGGCCTCTTCGAGCTTGAGGGTCGAGCGGCTCGGCGCTTCGCGAGGGAATTTAAGGCGTGGAATACCCATCGGCCACATCGCCGAGTTATTGGCCTCCGCCAAACCTAGGAATACTTCGCGGCCACTCTTGAACGTCAGCAGCAGGCGCGGCTTGTGCGGGTCGTCCACCAGTTTGCCGGCGCCACCCAAGGCCTTGCGCAACGGGCCTTCGAATTTCTTGCAGAAGTTCGACAGCTCTTTGCCGTCGTTGGTATCGACCACTTCCAGCCACAGGCTGCCGCACGTCGGGAAAGCCGCCAGATGGGCGAGGATGACGCTGATGCGGTCCGTCTCCGGCAACTCGATGAACGAGCCACGCGCCCACTGGCGCGGGAAAATCAGCTCGGCAAAGCGCTGTCCACGCATCAGCCGCTCGGCGCCGTCTTCTTCAGTGCAGACGAATTCGGCGCAGGCGCTGGCCGGCTTGGCCTTGGCGTAGCCGGCCACGTTCAGCCGCGCGGCATGTTCGGCGATCTCGGAACAGACCTCGCCCTCGAAGCCCGGTCGGCAGTGCATAAAAAGCGTGTTCATTGAAACTCCGTAGCAAAGCCTGTCACGAAAACCGCCGCATGATAGCGGAGTTCGGAACCGCGAACCTGTCCATGGAGTCCAGTGATTAGTCATACGCTCAAAACAGGGCTAGGTTAAAGGCTCTGTCCGTTCCGTCAGTCCGTAGCCGTGCGGACTCAAAGGAGTGATTTCAATGCCGTCCCTCGATAGCCTGAAAACCCTTAAAACATTACAAGTCGACGCCAGGACTTATCACTATTTCAGCCTGCCGGACGCCGCGCGAAGCCTCGGTGATCTGGATAAACTGCCGATGTCCCTCAAGGTGCTGCTGGAAAACCTGCTGCGCTGGGAAGATGAAAAAACCGTCACCGGCGCCGACCTCAAGGCCCTGGCCGGTTGGCTCAAGGAGCGTCGCTCCGACCGGGAAATCCAGTATCGCCCGGCGCGGGTGCTGATGCAGGACTTTACCGGCGTGCCCGCCGTGGTCGACCTGGCCGCCATGCGCGCCGCCGTCGAAAAGGCCGGCGGCGATCCCCAACGAATCAACCCGTTGTCGCCGGTCGACCTGGTGATCGACCACTCGGTGATGGTGGACAAATTCGCCAGTAGCCTGGCCTTCGAGCAGAACGTCGACATCGAAATGCAACGCAACGGCGAACGTTATGCCTTCCTGCGCTGGGGCCAGAGCGCCTTCGACAACTTCAGCGTGGTGCCACCGGGCACCGGCATCTGCCATCAGGTGAACCTTGAATACCTCGGTCGCACCGTCTGGACCAAAGAGGAAGACGGCCGCACCTACGCCTTCCCGGACACGCTGGTAGGCACCGACTCTCACACCACCATGATCAATGGCCTCGGCGTGCTCGGCTGGGGCGTCGGCGGGATCGAGGCAGAAGCGGCGATGCTCGGCCAACCGGTATCGATGCTGATCCCCGAGGTTGTCGGCTTCAAGCTCACCGGCAAGCTGCGCGAAGGCATCACCGCGACCGACCTGGTGTTGACCGTCACGCAGATGTTGCGCAAGAAGGGTGTGGTGGGCAAATTCGTCGAGTTCTATGGCGACGGGCTTGCCGACCTGCCCTTGGCCGACCGCGCCACCATCGCCAACATGGCTCCGGAATACGGCGCCACGTGCGGTTTCTTCCCGGTGGACGACGTAACGCTGGATTACTTGCGCCTGTCCGGGCGCCCCGCGGAAACCGTGAAACTGGTGGAAGCCTATTGCAAGGCCCAGGGCCTGTGGCGCCTGCCTGGCCAGGAACCGGTGTTCACCGACACGCTGGAACTGGACATGGGCAGCGTCGAGGCCAGTCTCGCTGGCCCCAAGCGTCCCCAGGACCGGGTCTCGCTGCCGAATGTCGGTCAGGCCTTCAGTGATTTCCTCGGCCTGCAGATCAAACCCACCAGCAAGGACGAGGGCCGCCTGGAAAGCGAAGGCGGCGGGGGCGTTGCGGTAGGCAATGCCGATCAGGTCGGGGAAGCCGAGTACGAGTTCGAAGGCCAGACCCATCGCCTGAAAAACGGTGCAGTGGTGATTGCCGCTATCACTTCCTGCACCAACACCTCCAACCCCAGCGTGATGATGGCTGCCGGATTGCTGGCAAAAAAAGCCGTGGAAAAAGGCCTGACGCGCAAGCCCTGGGTCAAAAGCTCCCTGGCGCCTGGCTCCAAGGTGGTGACTGACTACTACAATGCGGCGGGCCTGACCGAGTACCTCGACAAACTCGGCTTCGACCTGGTGGGCTACGGTTGCACGACCTGTATCGGCAACTCCGGCCCTCTGCCCGACCCCATCGAAAAAGCGATCCAGAAAGCCGACCTGACGGTGGCTTCGGTGCTGTCCGGGAACCGCAACTTCGAGGGTCGGGTGCATCCGCTGGTGAAAACCAACTGGCTGGCCTCGCCGCCGTTGGTGGTCGCCTACGCCTTGGCCGGCACCGTGCGCATCGATATCAGCAGCGAACCGTTGGGCAACGACCGGGACGGCAATCCGGTCTACCTGCGCGATATCTGGCCGAGCAGCAAGGACGTAGCCGACGCCGTGGCCCAGGTCGACACCAGCATGTTCCACAAGGAATACGCCGCCGTGTTCGCCGGTGACGAACAATGGCAAGCCATCGAAGTGCCGCAAGCGGCTACTTATGTCTGGCAGGACGACTCGACCTACATCCAGCATCCGCCATTTTTCGACGACATCGGCGGGCCGCCACCGGTGGTCAGGAATGTCGAGGGCGCGCGCGTCCTTGCGCTGCTCGGAGACTCGGTGACCACCGACCATATCTCGCCCGCCGGCAACATCAAGGCCGACAGCCCAGCCGGCCGGTACCTGCGCGAACAGGGCGTGGAGCCGCGGGACTTCAACTCCTATGGCTCGCGACGGGGCAATCACCAGGTGATGATGCGCGGCACCTTCGCCAATATTCGTATCCGCAACGAGATGCTCGGCGGCGAAGAAGGCGGCAATACGATCTATATCCCCAACGGCGAAAGAATGTCGATCTACGATGCGGCCATGTTGTATCAGGCCACCGGCACGCCCCTGGTGGTCATTGCCGGGCAGGAATATGGCACCGGTTCGAGCCGGGACTGGGCGGCCAAGGGTACCAACCTGCTGGGCGTAAAGGCCGTGATTGCCGAAAGCTTCGAGCGCATCCACCGCTCCAACCTGGTGGGCATGGGCGTGCTGCCGCTGCAATTCAAGCTCGACCAGAATCGCAAGAGCCTGAACCTCACCGGCAGGGAGACCGTTGATATCCTGGGGCTGAGCGATACCGAGCTGACGCCGCGCATGAACCTGCCCGTGGTCATCACCCGCGAGGACGGCAGCCAGGAGCGGATTGAAGTGTTGTGCCGGATCGACACCTTGAACGAAGTGGAATATTTCAAGGCTGGCGGGATCCTGCATTTTGTCCTACGGCAATTGATTGCAGGATAAAAAGAAGCGTCCTACGAAAACACCGCCTCGTAAGGGCGGTGTTTTCGTTTGGGTCTGCCTATAATCCCGCCGGCCCCGACAGCCTCGAACGTTTCCGCCCAAAGGACTTCACATGCTTGCCCTACCCTGGCCGTACCTGGCCCTTCTCTCGATCGGTTATGGCCTGGCCCTTGCGTACGGCCATCTGGCCTGGACTGCCATTATCTCGGTCGCGCTGCTGCTGTTTGCCGGGTACGCGGTTCGCCAGCGGCAGACGCCGGTCGGGCAGTTTCTCGGGCATTGCTTGTTCATTGTCCTGGCGGTCGCGCTGGCATTGCACTGGATGCCGGGTTTCTTCAATGGCCGGGCGATCGCGGCGCAACGCTTCAGTGACGACGCTGTGCGGTTTGCGATGTATCTGAACCAGGACAAACCCCTGATCGGTTTCTGGCTGTTGCTGGCGTGCCCCTGGATCGTTGGCCGCCGCTCGTTTCGTGGCGCTGTCTACGGCACGGCGCTGGGGCTTGCGCTAAGCGCGATAATGGCCTTGGGCGGGGCCATGTTGCTGGGCATGATCCATTGGGCACCGAAATGGCCGAATCAGGCCTGGATCTGGTTGCTCAACAATCTTTTGTTGGTGACCTTGGTGGAGGAAGCACTGTTTCGTGGCTACATCCAGGGCGGCCTGAGCCGACGCTTCGAACATCTGCGCCATGGCGACAACCTCGCATTGCTGCTGGCCTCGCTGCTGTTCGGCCTGGTGCATGCCGGGGCCGGTTGGCAGTGGGTATTGCTGTCGGGGCTGGCCGGGATCGGCTATGGCCTGGCCTATCGGTTTGGCGGCCTGGGCGCGGCGATTGCCACACATTTCGGCCTCAACCTGCTGCATTTCGCCTTGTTTACTTACCCGATGCTGGCGTGACGCCGCCGGGCAGAATTTTTTCAACAAAAAGCTGACGGTGCCGACAACCTTTCAAAGCCTTGCGGACTACACCACCATGCGTAACAACCAACCTATTACACAACGCGAAAGGACCTTCCCGGCCCAGCAAAGATTGATTTCCACCACCAATACCAAAGGTGTGATCACCTACTGCAACGACGCGTTCGTTGAAATCAGTGGGTTCTCGAAGGAAGAGCTGATCCATGCACCGCACAACCTGGTACGCCATCCCGACGTTCCGTCGGCCGTGTTCGCCCACATGTGGGACACGCTGAAACAAGGCTTGCCATGGATGGGCATCGTCAAGAACCGCTGCCAGAACGGTGACCATTATTGGGTCAACGCCTACGTCACGCCGGTATTCGAAGGCAATCAGGTGGTCGGCTATGAATCGGTACGGGTCAAACCCAGCGCCGAGCAGATCTCCCGCGCCGAAGCGCTCTATCAACGCATCAACCAGGGCAAGGCCGCGGTACCCGGCAGCGACAAATGGCTGCCGATCCTGCAGGACTGGCTGCCATTCATCCTGGTCAGCCAGTTGAGCTTCGTCGTCGGCGCGTTCCTCAATTCTTCCTGGGGCTTCGCCCTGGCTGCCCTGTTGTCGGTGCCATTGGGGCTGATGGGCCTGCAGTGGCAGCAACGCGGGATCAAGCGCCTGCTGCGCCTGGCCGAGCAGACCACTTCCGATCCGTTGATCGCACGGATGTATACCGACAGCCGTGGTGTCCAGGCACGCCTGGAAATGTCGATCCTCAGCCAGGAAGCACGTCTTAAAACCTGCCTGACCCGCCTGCAGGACACCGCCGAACATCTTAATGCCCAGGCGCGGCAATCCAATTCCCTGGCCCACGACAGTTCCACAGGCCTTGAGCGCCAGCGGGTGGAAACCGAACAGGTGGCCACCGCCGTCAACCAGATGGCCGCGACTACGCAGGAAGTTGCCAGCCACGTGCAGCGCACGGCCGATGCCACCCAGGAAGCCAATCGCCTGACCGGTCGCGGTCGTGATATTGCCGGGGAAACCCGCGAAGCCATTGAACGCCTGTCGGTGGTAGTGGGCGAGACCGGGCAGACCGTGACCCAGCTGGCCAAGGACAGCGACGAAATCGGTGGTGTGGTCGACGTGATCAAGGGAATTGCCGACCAGACCAACCTGCTGGCGCTCAACGCCGCCATCGAAGCGGCCCGTGCCGGTGAAATGGGCCGCGGCTTTGCCGTAGTGGCCGACGAAGTGCGGCAACTGGCCCAGCGTACCAGCGAATCCACCGGGCAGATCCATGCCCTGATCGCCAAACTCCAGCAGACCGCCAACAACGCAGTACAAACCATGGACGCCGGCCATCGCCAGGCTGAAGAAGGCGTGGCGCGAGTCATGGAAGCGGACCAGGCGCTGGTCGGGATCAGCGAAGCCGTGGCCCACATCACCGACATGACCACTCAGATCGCGGCTGCCACCGAGGAGCAGAGCTCGGTGGCCGAGGAGATCAGCCGCAACATCAGCAACATCTCGGAACTGGCCGACCAGACCTCGGGACAGGCCCACAGCTCGGCGCTGCTCAGCGAAGAACTGACGCGAACGGCCAATACCCAGTATTCGTTGGTGGAGCGGTTCAACCGCTGATTTCAGTTGGCAAACTGAAAACCCGGACAGCGAAAGCTTCCGGGTTTTTTACTCTCTGAAAGATCGCTTTCGCGAGCAGGCTCGCTCCCACAGGAGTTCCAGGTTGCTCATTGAAATGCACTCCAATTGTGGGAGCGAGCCTGCTCGCGAAGAGGCCCGCACAAGCGCCATCAATCTTGAGACAAGAACCCAGCCACTCCCTGCGCCGCCGCCTCCAGATGCTGCCCATGGCTGAATCCCGAAGCCTTCAGCGGCTTTAAATCATGATCCCCTGCCGTCAACCACAGCACTTCGATAGCAGGTGACAAGGCATAACCTTCGACCGCCTCGCGATTACCCAACGCATCCCGCTCGCCCTGGACAATCAACGCCCGGGTTTCCAACGCCGCCAAATGCTCGACCCGCGGTTTCTCCGGCTTGCCCACGGCATAGAAGGGATACCCGAGGCATACCAGCGCATCGGCACCCAGCTCATCGGCCACCAGGCTTGCCATGCGCCCGCCCATGGATTTGCCGCCAATCGCCAGCCGCCCAGCGACATACGGTCGCACCGTGGCGTACACCTCACGCCAGCATTCCAGCAGCTTAGGCGCCGGGTTAGGTGGCCGCTTGCCCCCGTCCACGCGCCGTTGGGCCATGTAGGGAAACTCGAAGCGCAACACATTGACGCCTTGAGCTACAAGGCGCGCGGCCATTTCGTTCATGAAGCCGCTGTCCATCGGCGCACCCGCACCATGGGCCAAAATCAGCGTCGGCAATTCGGCGCCAGCACCTGGTTTCGCGGCTGTCCACAACCAGCCGCGCTCGGTCACGCATCGCGCCCATTGATCCCCGTCAATACTGGCCTTGTGCTGTTTGTTCATGCTTGCCTCGCTTTCAGTCTGCCTATAACTCCAGGCGAAGAACGCTGCACCTGCCCTGCGCGGGCGCGCACTTCGGCTGAACCGTGGATGGGGAACCATGAACACTTCTATCAGTACCGCCTACAACTACAAGGTGGTCCGCCAATTCGCCATTATGACGGTGGTGTGGGGCATCGTCGGCATGGGCCTCGGGGTTTTTCTCGCGGCCCAATTGGTCTGGCCACAGCTCAACTTCGATTTGCCCTGGACCAGCTTCGGCCGCCTGCGCCCACTGCACACCAACGCGGTGATCTTCGCCTTCGGCGGCTGCGCCCTGTTCGCCAGTTCGTTCTACTCGGTGCAACGCACCTGCCAGACCCAGCTGTTTGCGCCGAAACTCGCCGCGTTCTGCTTCTGGGGCTGGCAACTGGTGATCCTGCTGGCGGCCATCAGCCTGCCACTGGGCTACACCAGTTCCAAGGAATATGCCGAGCTCGAGTGGCCAATCGACATCCTCATCACCATTGTCTGGGTCGCCTACGCCATCGTGTTCTTTGGCACCGTGGCCAAACGCAACACCAAACACATCTATGTCGGCAACTGGTTTTTCGGCGGGTTCATCCTGACCGTGGCGCTCCTGCACATCGTCAACAACCTGGAACTGCCGGTGAGCCTCACCAAATCCTACTCGGTGTATGCCGGCGCCACGGACGCGATGGTGCAGTGGTGGTACGGGCACAACGCCGTGGGCTTTTTCCTCACCGCCGGTTTCCTCGGAATGATGTATTACTTCGTGCCGAAACAGGCCGAGCGCCCGGTGTATTCCTATCGCTTGTCCATCGTGCACTTCTGGGCGCTGATCACGCTGTACATCTGGGCCGGCCCGCACCATCTGCACTACACCGCGCTGCCTGACTGGGCACAGTCGTTGGGCATGGTGATGTCGCTGATCCTGCTGGCGCCCAGCTGGGGCGGCATGATCAACGGCATGATGACCCTCTCGGGAGCCTGGCATAAGTTGCGCAGCGACCCGATCCTGCGCTTTCTCGTGGTATCCCTGGCGTTCTACGGCATGTCGACCTTCGAAGGCCCGATGATGGCGATCAAGACCGTCAACGCCCTCTCCCATTACACCGACTGGACCATCGGCCACGTGCACGCCGGTGCACTCGGCTGGGTGGCGATGATTTCCATCGGCGCGCTGTACCACATGATCCCGAAAGTCTTCGGCCGGGCGCAGATGCACAGCATCGGCCTGATCAATGCGCACTTCTGGCTCGCCACCATCGGCACCGTGCTCTACATCGCCTCGATGTGGGTCAACGGCATCGCCCAGGGCCTGATGTGGCGAGCGGTGAACGAGGACGGCACGCTCACCTACTCGTTCGTCGAAACCCTGGTGGCCAGCCACCCGGGCTTCATCGTGCGGTTGGCGGGTGGGGCGATCTTCCTCGCCGGCATGCTGCTGATGGCCTACAACACCTGGCGCACCGTGCGGGCCTACCAGCCTGCCGAAGCCGCCGCTGCCGCGCAGATGGCTTGAGGAGTCCGCCATGAAACACGAAACAATTGAAAAAAACGTCGGCCTGCTGATGCTGCTGATGGTCCTGGCCGTGAGTATCGGCGGCCTGACCCAGATCGTGCCGCTGTTCTTCCAGGACGTGACCAACAAACCGGTGGACGGCATGAAGCCCTACACCGCCCTGCAGCTCGAAGGCCGCGACGTCTACATCCGCGAAGGCTGCGTCGGCTGCCACTCGCAGATGATCCGTCCATTCCGCGCCGAAACCGAACGCTACGGGCACTACTCCGTCGCCGGCGAAAGCGTCTGGGATCACCCGTTCCTGTGGGGCTCCAAACGCACCGGGCCGGACCTGGCCCGGGTCGGCGCGCGCTACTCCGATGACTGGCACCGCGCCCACCTGTACAACCCGCGCAACGTCGTGCCCGAGTCGAAAATGCCGGCCTACCCATGGCTGGTGACCCAGGCGGTCGACAGCAGCCACACCGAAGGCAAGCTGCGCGCCATGCGCACCCTTGGCGTGCCGTATACCGACGAGGACATCGCTGGCAGCGTCGCCTCGCTGAAGGGCAAGACCGAGATGGACGCGCTGGTGGCCTACCTGCAAGTGCTCGGCACTGCCATCAAGAGCAAGAGGTAAGCGCCATGGTCCTTGAAATGAGCACTGGAATGATTCGCGGCCTGGGCACGGTCGTGGTGTTCGTGGCCTTCATCGGCCTGACCCTGTGGGTGTTCAGCAGCAAGCGCGGCCCGGAATTCGCCCTGGCGCGCCTGCTGCCGTTCGCCGACGAGCCGCCCGCTGACGCTACCCCCCAAGACCCCGCACCAAGGAGTACCCGGTCATGAGCACTTTCTGGAGTACGTGGATCTGCGTACTGACCCTCGGCAGCCTCATCGGCCTGACCTGGCTGCTGATCGGCACCCGCAAGGGCGAGACCAAGGGCAGTGTCGACCAGACCATGGGCCACAGCTTCGACGGCATCGAGGAGTACGACAACCCGCTGCCGCAATGGTGGTTCCTGTTGTTTGCCGGCACCCTGGTATTTTCCGTCGGCTACCTGATCCTGTATCCCGGCCTGGGCAACTGGAAAGGGATCCTGCCCGGCTATGAAAACGGCTGGACCGGCGCCCATGAATGGGAACGGGAAATGGCCAGGGCCGACGCCAGGTTCGGGCCGATCTTCGCTAAATTCGCCGCGATGCCGATAGAGGATGTCGCCAAGGACCCGCAAGCGTTGAAGATGGGGGGCCGCCTGTTCGCCTCCAACTGCTCGGTCTGCCATGGCTCGGACGCCAAGGGCGCCTTCGGCTTTCCGAACCTGACTGACAGCAACTGGCGCTGGGGCGGCGATGCCGAGACCATCAAGGCAACCATCATGGGCGGCCGCATGGCAGCGATGCCGGCCTGGGGTGAAGTACTCGGCGATGCCGGGGTCAAGAACGTCGCCGCCTATGTACGCCATGACCTGGCCGGCCTGCCTCTGCCGGCCGATAGCGGTGCCGACTTGCAAGCCGGTCAACAAGCCTTCAACACCACCTGCGTTGCTTGCCACGGCGCCAACGGCCAGGGCACCGAAGCCATGGGCGCGCCGAACCTGACGCAACCGGCCGGTTTCATCTACGGCACTAGCCTCGCCCAGTTGCAGCAGACCATCCGCCATGGCCGCCAAGGGCATATGCCGGCGCAGAACGAGCTGCTCGGCAACGACAAGGTGCAACTGCTCGCCGCCTACGTCTACAGCCTTTCCCACGGCACCGGTACCGAGCGCCTGCAAGCTGAACGCAAAAGCGAATAAATCCTGTCCACTTGATCAGTCGCATTCATCCGGATGCGGCTGATCCATATCATTGCGCGACCCATTGTCGCACCCTTCCAAGGTCTTCCTTTCGGTTCGCTGCAATCGCGTCTAAGCTTGCCCCAAAGCATGTGGGCGACTGCCGGGACCTGGTCGAGCCGACCCGATGTGTTTGCCGCTCGTTCGACAAAAATCCCGTGAAGTCAGGCAGATACTGACTGTTGCCAGGAAGCCCGGGCATCACTCGAACGCAGCGTTTGAACACACCCCGTTACAACCGACCCGCCCCCCTCGCCTCGTACATTTGACGCGACAATTTGTCGGGGGCGATTTTTGTCCCTACGCGGCGCATGGAAAGGCCGCAGAATCAGCGTTGGAAAGCATTGACGCAGGTCATGGCGCGTTGCAATGACCCCCCGCTTTCTCCATACTTGCGGCCGATTTTTATCCTAATAAAATACCCAAACCGTGGAACCTTAGAATGAGCACAGCAATCAGTCCGACTGCTTATAACTATAAGGTAGTCCGCCAGTTCGCCATCATGACGGTGGTCTGGGGGATCCTTGGCATGGGGCTCGGTGTCTTCATCGCCTCGCAACTGGTCTGGCCGGAGTTGAACTTCGATCTGCCATGGACGACATTTGGACGCCTGCGCCCGCTGCACACCAACCTGGTGATCTTCGCCTTCGGTGGTTGTGCGTTGTTTGCCACCTCCTACTACGTCGTGCAGCGAACCTGCCAGACGCGACTGATTTCCGACAGCCTCGCCGCCTTCACCTTCTGGGGTTGGCAAGCGGTGATCGTCGGCGCGATCGTGACCTTGCCAATGGGTTTCACCACCACCAAGGAATACGCGGAACTGGAATGGCCGCTGGCTATTCTGTTGGCCATTGTCTGGGTGACCTACGGTCTGGTGTTCTTCGGCACCATCGTCAAGCGCAAGACCAAGCACATCTATGTCGGCAACTGGTTCTACGGTGCATTCATCGTCGTGACCGCCATGCTGCACATTGTCAACCACGCTTCGCTGCCGGTCAGCTTCTTCAAGTCCTACTCGGCCTACTCGGGCGCGACCGACGCGATGATCCAGTGGTGGTACGGCCACAACGCCGTGGGCTTCTTCCTGACCACCGGCTTCCTGGGGATGATGTACTACTTCGTGCCGAAACAGGCCGAGCGTCCGATCTATTCCTACCGCCTGTCCATCGTGCACTTCTGGGCGCTGATCACCCTGTATATCTGGGCCGGTCCGCACCACCTGCACTACACCGCGCTGCCGGACTGGGCGCAATCCCTGGGCATGGCAATGTCGATCATCCTGCTGGCGCCAAGCTGGGGCGGCATGATCAACGGCATGATGACCCTCTCGGGCGCCTGGCATAAGCTGCGCACCGACCCGATCCTGCGCTTTCTGGTGGTATCCCTGGCGTTCTACGGCATGTCGACCTTCGAAGGTCCGATGATGGCTATCAAGACCGTCAACTCCCTGAGCCACTACACCGACTGGACCATCGGCCACGTACATGCCGGTGCGCTCGGCTGGGTCGCGATGATCTCCATCGGCGCCATCTACCACATGATCCCGAAATTGTTCGGTCGTGCGCAGATGCACAGCACCGGCCTGATCAACGCGCACTTCTGGCTCGCCACCATCGGTACCGTGCTCTACATCGCCTCGATGTGGGTCAACGGCATCACCCAGGGCCTGATGTGGCGCGCGATCAACGACGACGGCACCCTGACCTATTCGTTCGTTGAAGCGCTGCAAGCCAGCCACCCCGGTTTCATCGTCCGTGCCCTGGGCGGCGCGTTCTTCGCCAGCGGCATGCTGCTGATGGCCTACAACGTGTATCGCACCGTTCGTGCCTCTGACCCGGCTGAAGCTGAAGCCGCCGCCAAGATCGCCGTAGTTGGAGCTCACTGATGAAGCACGAAGCAGTAGAGAAGAATATCGGCCTGCTGGCCTTCTTCATGGTCATCGCCGTCAGCATTGGCGGCCTGACCCAGATCGTTCCGCTGTTCTTCCAGGATGTCACCAACAAGCCGGTCGAAGGCATGAAGCCGCGCACCGCTCTTGAACTGGAAGGCCGCGACGTCTACATCGCCAACGGTTGTGTCGGCTGCCACTCGCAGATGATCCGTCCGTTCCGTGCTGAAACCGAACGCTACGGCCATTATTCCGTTGCCGGTGAAAGCGTCTGGGACCACCCGTTCCTGTGGGGTTCCAAGCGCACCGGTCCGGACCTGGCCCGCGTCGGTGGTCGCTACTCCGATGACTGGCAGCGTGCGCACTTGTACAACCCGCGCAACGTGGTGCCTGAATCGAAGATGCCGGCCTACCCGTTCCTCGTAGAAAACAAGCTCGACGGCAAAGACACCGCCAAGAAAATGGAAGTCCTGCGCGCCCTCGGCGTGCCCTACACCGACGAAGACATCGCCGGTGCAAGGGATGCCGTAAAAGGCAAGACTGAAATGGACGCGCTGGTGGCCTATCTGCAAGGCCTGGGCACCATCATCAAAAGCAAACGGTGATCTGGATGGATATCGGGATGATTCGTGGCCTGGGCACCGTCGTTGTGATGGTGGCCTTTATCGGCCTGGCCCTGTGGGTGTTCAGCCCCAAGCGCAAGTCGGAGTTCGAAGACGCGACCTTGCTGCCGTTCGCGGATGATCCCGAAGCCATCAAGCACGTCGAGCAAGCTTCTAGGAGTAACAAAGAATGACTACGTTCTGGAGTCTGTACGTCACAGTCCTCAGCCTGGGAACGATCTTCGCCCTGACCTGGCTGCTGCTGTCGACCCGCAAGGGCCAGCGCAGCGAAGCCACCGAGGAGACGGTCGGCCACTCCTTCGACGGGATCGAGGAGTACGACAACCCGCTGCCGAAATGGTGGTTCATGCTGTTCGTCGGCACCATCGTGTTCGCCCTTGGTTACCTGGTGCTCTACCCTGGCCTGGGCAACTGGAAAGGCCTGCTGCCAGGCTATAACTACCTGGACACTGAAAAGCAGACCTCTTTCGCCAACGGCCAGACCGGCTGGACCGGCGTACACGAATGGGAAAAGGAAATGGCCCGCTCGGATGCCAAGTTCGGCCCGATCTTCGCCAAGTTTGCCTCCATGCCGATTGAAGAAGTCGCCAAGGACCCGCAGGCCCTGAAAATGGGTGGCCGCCTGTTTGCCTCCAACTGCTCGGTCTGCCACGGTTCCGACGCCAAGGGCGCCTACGGCTTTCCTAACCTCACCGACGCCGACTGGCGCTGGGGTGGCGAGCCGGAGACCATCAAGACCACCATCATGGGTGGTCGTCATGCCGTCATGCCGGGCTGGGCTGCCGTAGTTGGCGAACAAGGCGTCGCCGATGTGGCTGCCTATTTGGTAACCAACCTGCACAGTCGCAAACTGCCGGAAGGCGCCAAGGCCGATCCGGCCAACGGCCAGAAGCTGTTCGCCGCCAACTGCGTGGCCTGCCACGGACCCGCCGGCAAAGGCACGCCCGCCATGGGCGCACCCGACCTGACACACCCGGCCGGTTTCATCTATGGTTCGAGCTTCGCGCAGTTGCAGCAGACCATCCGCTACGGTCGCCAAGGCCAGATGCCGGCCCAGGCCGATCTGCAAGGCAACGACAAGGTCCACTTGCTGGCCGCCTATGTCTACAGCCTGTCCCACGGCGAAAAGGCTCCGGCTGCTGACGCTCAGTAAGACAAATAGCTGATACACGAAGGCCCCGCCAATCACATTGGCGGGGCCTTTTTTTTTCCACAGGGAAACATGCTGCACCTGTTCACCCTTGCTTGCATCCGGCGCCGGTAGTAACGTGCCTACATTCTCACTCGATGGGAGACGCCGCCGTGTCCATCACCACCATTTCCAGCCGCGAGTTCAACCACGACACAAGCGGTGCCAAAAAAGCTACCCGAGAAGGCCCGGTCATCATCACCGACCGTGGTAAGCCGGCCCATGTGCTGCTAAGCATTGAGGAGTACCAGAAACTGACCGGCGCTGGCACCAGCATCGTCGAGTTGCTGGTCATGCCCGATGCGCCGGATATCGACTTCGATCCCGAGCGCGCCGTCATCACGCCCCGCTCGGTGGACCTGTCCTGAATGTTCCTACTCGATACCAACGTCATCTCGGAGCTGCGCAAGCCCCAGGCCGATAAAAACGTACAAGCCTGGGCACGCAGTGTCCCCGCTCCCAGCCTGTATGTTTCGGCCATCACCGTATTGGAACTGGAAACCGGAGTCTTGCGCTTTGAGCGCAAGGACCCGGCGCAAGGCAGCCGTTTGCGTGCATGGCTGGATAACCACGTCATGCCCACATTTGCCGGCAGGATCCTCGCGGTCGACCGCGCCGTGGCGCTGCGCTGCGCCCGCCTGCATGTCCCGGACCGCAGCAATGAGTGCGATGCGCTGATCGCCGCCACGGCGCTGGTCCATGGGCTGACCGTGGTGTCCCGCAACGTGGCGGATTTCAGAAGCAGCGGCGTGGCGCTGATCAATCCATGGGTTGCTAGCCAGTAACAGATGCGTGCGCCGGATACCATGACATGGCTATAGTCAATTGATCTGGGTCATGAGTTGTTACATCCGCTACACCATTCGGCGCCGACGCCCAACGCGACCAAAGGTCGCAGCCTTGAGCCAGAGCGACAGGCGTATCATTGCGCCATTGCAACACCCTTTCTGACCGTGGTCGGCACGTACTGGCCTCGGCATTTTTCCACTGCCGTGGGATGCAATTGATGAGCAACCAGATTCCGGTACATGACGTTACCCCGCCTGCCAAGGACGCCAACAAAAGCGTCGACCTCTATGCCTCTCGGGAAAAAATCTACACCCGCGCCTTCACTGGCCTGTTTCGCAACCTGCGCATGGTTGGCGGGGCGGTTCTGTTCCTGCTGTATTTCGGTACAGTCTGGCTGAACTGGGGCGGTCATCAGGCCGTCTGGTGGAACCTGCCGGAGCGCAAATTCTTTATTTTTGGCGCGACCTTCTGGCCTCAGGACTTCATCCTCCTTTCGGGGCTGCTGATCATCGCGGCCTTCGGCCTGTTTTTCATTACCGTCTATGCCGGTCGAGTGTGGTGCGGCTATACCTGCCCACAAAGCGTATGGACGTGGATTTTCATGTGGTGCGAAAAGGTCACCGAAGGCGATCGCAACCAGCGCATCAAGCTCGACAAAACGCCCATGAGCGCCAACAAATTCCTGCGCAAGTTCGCCAAGCACAGCCTGTGGCTGCTCATCGGTTTTGTCACCGGCATGACCTTCGTTGGTTATTTCACCCCCATCCGCGAGCTGGTCTTCGAGTTCTTCACCGGCCAGGCCGACGGCTGGTCATATTTCTGGGTCGGCTTCTTCACCTTGGCCACCTACGGCAATGCCGGCTGGCTGCGTGAGCAAGTGTGCATCTACATGTGCCCGTACGCTCGCTTCCAGAGCGTGATGTTCGACAAGGACACCCTGATCGTTTCCTACGACCCGCGTCGCGGCGAAGCCCGTGGCCCGCGCAAGAAAGGTATCGACTACAAGGCGCTGGGCCTGGGGGACTGCATCGATTGCACCATGTGCGTCCAGGTCTGCCCTACCGGTATCGACATCCGCGACGGCCTGCAGATCGAATGCATCGGCTGCGCAGCCTGCATCGATGCCTGCGACAACATCATGGACAAGATGGATTATCCACGTGGCCTGATCAGCTACACCACGGAACACAACCTCTCGGGGCAGAAAACCCATAAACTGCGCCCGCGCCTGATCGGTTATGCCCTGGTGCTGCTGGCGATGATCAGCCTGTTGGTAGCCGCGTTCTTCATGCGCTCGCTGGTGGGTTTCGACGTCAGCAAGGACCGCGTGCTGTACCGCGAGAACGCCGAAGGCCGGATCGAGAACGTCTACAGCCTGAAAATCATGAACAAGGACCAGCGTGACCATACCTATGTGCTGGAGGCGACCGGTCTGCCTGATCTGAAGTTGCAGGGTAGACGGGAGATCAAGGTCGCGGCCGGTGATATCTACAGCCAGCCGGTAGAGTTATCCAGCGCACCGGAACAATTGCCGTCCAGCACCAATGAGGTGACCTTCATCCTCAAGGATGCCGATGACGACAGCGTCCATGTTGAAGCCAAGAGCCGGTTCATCGGCCCACAGACTCGTTGAGAGAAATGCACATGCCTGCAGCAACCGCCACCAGCCCTTGGTACAAGCACCTCTGGCCGTGGATCATTATCGGGATTCTCGCTTGCTCGGTGACACTGAGCCTGACCATGGTGACCATCGCAGTGAAGAACCCGGACAACCTGGTCAACGACAACTATTACGAAGCTGGCAAGGGCATCAATCGCTCGCTGGAACGCGAACTGCTGGCCCAGACCCTGCAGCTGCATGCCAACGCGCAACTGGACGACCTCACCGGTGAAGTGAGCCTGCGCCTGAACGGCAACAGCCGGCCCCAGACCGTGGAGCTGAGCCTGATCTCGCCGACGCAACCGGAAAAAGACCGCAAGATTGTGTTGACCCGCAACGACAGCGAACCAGGACGCTACGTCGGCCAATTGGCGGACAAGATCGAAGGCCGCCGCTTCGTCGAATTGCTGGGTATGGAAAACCACCAGACCTGGCGCCTCTTTGAAGAAGAACAGATCACCCATGGCCAGGATATCCAGCTTGGCGACGAGCCGCTGCAAGGCGCTGAAGACCTGAAAAAATAAACCGCTGTTGTGTGGCGAGGGAGCTTGCTCCCGCTGGGCCGCAAAGCGGCCCTGTTGTTAATCCAGCGCTTCTCACGCGTCTTGTTGTACTCACACTGTGACTGCTTCGCAGCCGAGCGGGAGCAAGCTCCCTCGCCACAAAAAGGTTTTCGCGCGACAACCATGACCACTCCACAGCCTTGCTACCACTGCGCCCTGCCCGTACCTCCTGGCAGTCGCTTCACCGCCGTTGTCCTCGGTGAGACCCGTGAGCTGTGTTGCCCCGGTTGCCAGGCGGTGGCCGAAGCAATCGTTGCCGGTGGCCTTGAGCATTATTATCTGCATCGCAGCGAAGCGTCGGCCAACCCACAAGCCCTGCCCGTCCAATTGACCGACGAGCTGGCGTTGTATGATCGCCCCGACGTGCAGCAATCGTTCGTCCGCCATGAAGGCGAGCTGGCCGAAACCACCCTGCTGATGGAAGGCATCAGTTGCGCCGCCTGCGGCTGGCTGATCGAAAAGCAATTGCGCAGCCTGCCGGCCGTGGCCGAGGCGCGGTTGAACCTGTCCAACCACCGCCTGCACGTACGCTGGGCCGACGCCCAACTGCCGCTGAGCACGCTGCTCGCCGAACTGCGCCAGATCGGCTATGCCGCGCACCCGTACCAGGCCGATCAGGCCAGCGAGCAACTCGCCGCACAGAACCGCCTGGCCCTGCGTCAATTGGGCGTGGCCGGGCTGCTGTGGTTCCAGGCGATGATGGCGACGATGGCGACCTGGCCCGAATTCAACATCGACCTGAGCCCGGAGATGCACACCATCCTGCGCTGGGTCGCACTGTTCCTCACCACGCCTATCGTGTTCTACAGTTGCGCGCCCTTCTTCAAAGGTGCGCTGCGAGATTTGCGCACCCGCCACCTGACCATGGACGTTTCGGTGTCCTTGGCCATCGGCAGCGCCTATATCGCCGGGATCTGGACCTCCATCACCGGCGTGGGCGAGCTGTACTTCGATGCGGTCGGCATGTTCGCCCTGTTCCTGCTCGCCGGTCGCTACCTGGAACGCCGGGCCCGGGAGCGCACCGCCGCGGCCACCGCCCAACTGGTCAACCTGCTGCCAGCGTCGTGCCTGCGCCTGGATGGGCGCGGCCAGAGCGAACGCATCCTGCTCAGCGAACTGCGTACCGGCGACCGTGTGCTGGTCCAGCCTGGAGCGATCCTGCCCGCCGATGGCACGATTCTCGACGGCCAGTCCAGCGTCGACGAATCGCTGCTGACCGGCGAATACCTGCCGCAACCGCGCCAGGCAGGCGACGCGGTAACGGCAGGCACGCTCAACGTCGAAGGCGCCCTGACGGTCGAAGTACGGGCGCTGGGACAGGACACGCGGTTATCGGCCATCGTGCGCCTGCTGGAACGGGCCCAGGCCGAGAAGCCACGATTGGCGGAAATCGCCGACCGCGCCGCCCAATGGTTCCTGCTGTTCTCCCTGGTCGCCGCGGCGGCCATCGGCCTGTTGTGGTGGCAGCTGGATGCTTCGCGTGCGTTCTGGATAGTCCTGGCGATGCTGGTCGCGACCTGTCCTTGCGCGCTGTCTCTGGCGACCCCAACCGCTCTGACAGCTGCCACCGGAACCCTGCACAAACTCGGCCTGCTGC
The DNA here is from genome assembly GCF_057334555.1 of Pseudomonas sp. AGC41. Taxonomy (NCBI): domain Bacteria; kingdom Pseudomonadati; phylum Pseudomonadota; class Gammaproteobacteria; order Pseudomonadales; family Pseudomonadaceae; genus Pseudomonas; species Pseudomonas sp. AGC41. The sequence continues at coordinate 54,395 of NZ_JBHFJB010000081.1, read as the reverse complement.
TGACGCGTGGTCATGTGCTGGAAGGCCTTAACCAGATCGACACGGTGATTTTCGACAAGACCGGCACCCTCACCGAAGGCCGCCTCGCATTGCGCGCCATCCGGCCACTGGCCACTCTCGACGGTGATCAATGCCTGGGTTTGGCCGCGGCCCTGGAAAACCGTTCGGAACACCCCATCGCGCGAGCTTTTGGTCGCGCACCATTGGCCGCTGAACAGGTACAAAGCACTCCGGGGCTGGGACTTGAAGGCCTGGTCGCCGAACAACGCCTGCGCATCGGCCAGCCCGGTTTTGTCTGCGAACTGAGCGGCTCGGCCGTACCGCCGATGCCGGACGAACCCGGACAATGGCTGTTGCTGGGCGACGACATCGGGCCACTGGCCTGGTTCGTCCTCGATGACCGCCTGCGCGCAGATGCGCCGGCGCTGCTCGCCGCCTGCAAGGCGCGGGGCTGGCGGACGCTATTGCTCTCCGGTGACAGCTCGCCGATGGTGGCCAGTGTCGCCGCCGAATTGGGCATCGACGAGGCCCGCGGCGGCTTGCGTCCGGACGACAAGCTGGCCGTGCTCCAGCAGTTGCACCAGCAGGGTCGCAAGGTGCTGATGCTCGGTGATGGCGTGAATGACGTGCCGGTGCTGGCGGCGGCGGACATCAGTGTCGCCATGGGTTCGGCCACCGACCTTGCCAAGACCAGCGCCGACGCGGTGCTGCTGTCCAACCGCCTCGATGCCCTGATTCATGCGTTCAGCCTGGCCCGGCGTACCCGCCGCGTGATCATCGAGAACCTGGTCTGGGCAGGGCTGTACAATGGCCTCATGTTGCCGTTCGCCGCCCTCGGCTGGATCACGCCGGTATGGGCCGCGGTCGGCATGTCCATCAGTTCGTTGACCGTGGTGCTGAATGCCTTGCGGCTGACCCGCCAACCGCAGGCGCAGGTTGGCGAAACCACGCCCGATACCCGTCCGCTGCCGGCCTGAGCCGCGCGGGCCTGGAGTTCCGAGATGCCAGCTCTCTACGTGATGATCCCCGCCGCACTGTTGATCGTGGCCGTCGCCGTCTACATTTTTTTCTGGGCCGTGGACAGCGGCCAGTACGACGACCTCGACGGCCCGGCCCATAGCATCCTGTTCGACGATCAGGACCCGAACCACAAGGCGGCCGTCGAGGAAGCCAGCGGCACGGAACAGAAACCGGACGACAAGGCGCCGCCCCATGCTTGACCTGGCGCCGATGCTGGTTTCCGCCGTCATCCTCGGCCTGCTCGGCGGCGGTCATTGCCTGGGCATGTGCGGTGGCCTGATGGGCGCCCTGACCCTGGCGATTCCCAAGGAACAACGCAGCCGCCGCTTGCAATTATTGCTCGCATATAACCTGGGACGCATCATCAGCTACGCCGCGGCCGGCCTGCTGATCGGCCTGGCCGGCTGGGCCGTGGCGAACAGCCCGGCGGCGATGATCCTGCGCGTGCTGGCCGGTTTACTGCTGATCGTCATGGGACTCTACCTGGCAGGCTGGTGGAGCGGCCTGACCCGCATCGAAAGCCTGGGCCGTGGTTTGTGGCGGCATATACAACCCATCGCCAACCGCCTGCTGCCGGTATCAAGCTTGCCCCGGGCGCTACTGCTCGGTGCGCTGTGGGGCTGGCTGCCCTGCGGACTGGTCTACAGCACCCTGCTGTGGTCCGCCAGCCAGGGGAACGCGCTGGACAGCGCACTGCTGATGCTCGCCTTCGGCCTGGGCACCTGGCCGGTGCTGCTCGCCACCGGCCTCGCGGCAGAGCGCGTCACGGCGCTGCTGCGCAAACGCAGCGTGCGCATGGCCGGGGGGTTGCTGGTGATTGTCTTCGGCATCTGGACATTGCCGGGGCCGCATCAGCACTGGCTCATGGGGCATTGACCGAGCCCACAGACAATGGGGAATGCTCGCCACGGGTTTGAGTTGCCTGGGCTGGCATGATCACTGACAACCCCATGCCCCGTTGACGCAAATCAACACGCTTGCTCCCCCGCCCCCATAGACTTCAAGCATGCCAGCCTAACCGGGGAACGCCCGCATGCTCGACGCCATTCGTTGGGATTCAGACCTGATCCGCCGCTACGACCTGGCGGGACCACGCTATACCTCGTACCCGACCGCGGCCCAGTTCGCCGGCCAGGTGGGCACGTTCGACCTGCTCCACGCTCTGCGCGAAAGCCGCAAAGCCCGCAGGCCATTGTCGCTTTATGTTCACGTGCCGTTTTGCGCGAATATTTGCTACTACTGCGCCTGCAACAAGGTCATCACCAAGGACCGCGGCCGCGCCCATGCCTACCTGCAGCGCCTGGAGCAGGAAATCCAGCTGATCGGCTGCCACCTGGACCCGGCCCAGCGCGTGGAACAGTTGCATCTGGGTGGTGGCACGCCAACCTTCCTCAGTCACGACGAGCTGCGCCAGTTGATGGCCAAGCTGCGCGAGCATTTCAACCTGATGGACGACGATTGCGGTGACTACGGCATCGAGATCGACCCTCGGGAAGCGGATTGGTCGACCATGGGCCTGCTGCGGGAACTGGGTTTCAACCGGGTCAGCATCGGCCTGCAGGACCTTGACCCAACCGTGCAGCGTGCCGTCAACCGCCTGCAGAGCCTGGATGAAACCCGCGCAGTGATCGAAGCCGCCCGGACCCTGCAGTTTCGCTCGATCAACATCGACCTGATCTATGGCTTGCCCAAGCAGACCCCGGAAAACTTCGCCCGCACCGTCGAGGAAGTGATCAGCTTGCAGCCGGACCGTCTCTCGGTGTTCAACTACGCCCACCTGCCGGAGCGCTTCATGCCGCAGCGGCGCATCAACAGCCAGGACCTGCCGAATCCAGTGCAGAAACTGGCCATGTTGCAAAGCACTATCGAACAGCTGACCGCCGCCGGGTATCGCTACATCGGCATGGACCACTTCGCCCTGCCCGACGACGAACTGGCGATCGCCCAGGAGGAAGCGACCTTGCAGCGCAATTTCCAGGGCTACACCACTCACGGTCATTGTGATCTGATCGGCCTCGGGGTCTCGGCAATCAGCCAGATCGGCGACTTGTACTGCCAGAACAGCAGTGACCTGAACCAGTACCAGAACGCCCTAGCCGACGGACAATTGGCTACCAGCCGGGGCACGGTGTGCAATGCCGACGACAGGCTGCGGCGCGCAGTGATCCAGCAATTGATTTGTCATTTCACCCTGGCATTCGCCGAGATCGAGCACACCTTCAATATCGATTTCCGGGCCTATTTCGGCTCTTTATGGCCGCAGTTACAGGCGATGGCCAACGACGGACTGGTCGAACTGACGGCTACGCACCTCAAGGTCCTCCCCGCCGGACGTCTGCTGGTGCGTTCTGTCTGCATGGTATTCGACGCGTATCTGGAGCAGCAGAATCGACAGCGTTTTTCCCGCGTCATCTGAGCGCGACAATTTGACGGCAATACCGCACTGGCCCGTGTTTGCGTGCTGAGTTACCCTTACGGCTTATGTGTGTTTTCCCACAAGGATTTAAGAAATGTCCGAGCCAGTCAAATCGCGCGCTCATAACCAGGCCCATTGCAAGGACTGCAGCCTGGCCCCTCTGTGCCTGCCACTTTCGTTGAATCTGGAGGACATGGACGCGCTGGACGACATTGTCAAACGAGGCCGTCCGTTGAAAAAAGGCGAGTTCCTGTTCCGCCAGGGCGATGCCTTCGATTCGGTCTATGCCGTGCGCTCGGGCGCCTTGAAGACCTTCAACCTGAGCGACGGTGGCGAAGAGCAACTCACCGGTTTCCACTTGCCCAGCGAGCTGGTCGGCCTGTCGGGCATGGACACCGAGACCCATCCGGTCTCGGCCCAGGCGCTTGAGACGACCTCGGTGTGCGAAATTCCGTTTGATCACCTGGATGAGCTGGCCTTGCAACTGCCGCAACTGCGCCGTCAATTGATGCGCGTGATGAGTCGGGAAATCCGTGATGACCAGCAGATGATGCTGCTGCTCTCGAAGAAAACCGCCGACGAGCGCATCGCGACCTTCCTGGTCAACCTCTCGGCACGTTTTCGCGCCCGTGGTTTTTCGGCCAATCAGTTTCGCCTGAGTATGTCGCGCAACGAGATCGGCAACTACCTGGGCCTGGCGGTGGAAACCGTATCCCGGGTGTTTACCCGTTTCCAGCAGAGCAAACTGATTGCCGCCGAGGGCAAGGAAATCCATATCCTTGACCCGATCCAGCTCTGCGCGCTGGCCGGCGGCTCGGTCGAAGGCTGATGCGCCTGCGCGGCTGAGGCTTTTGCCGCCGCCGCGCTATACTGCCGCGTTTGCAGCCAGCCAGGACACCTCGACGATGGTCTTCGACTCCTTCGACATCAAATCCCTGATCCGCCCGGTAATCGACTTCCCCAAGCCAGGCGTGATCTTTCGCGACATCACCCCGCTGTTCCAGTCCCCCACCGCGCTGCGGCTGGTCATGGACAGCTTCGCCCATCGCTACGTCGAGGCCAGCTTCACGCATATCGGCGCGATGGACGCACGCGGCTTCCTGATCGGCTCGATCCTGGCCTATCAGTTGAATAAACCGCTGGTGCTGTTCCGCAAGCAAGGCAAGCTGCCAGCTGACGTGTTGGCCGAGGGCTACCAGACCGAGTATGGCGAGGCTTTCCTGGAGGTCCACGCCGACAGCCTGTGCGAGGGCGATTCGGTGGTGATGTTCGATGACCTGATTGCCACTGGCGGCACGTTGATTGCCGCCGCCAACCTGATCCGCCGCATGGGCGCCACGGTCCATGAAGCCGCCGCGATCATCGACTTGCCGGAATTGCTCGGTTCCCGGCGGCTGGAGGACATGGGAATACCGACGTTCTGCCTGACCCGGTTTTCGCTCAGCGAGAAATAATTCCCGCCAACAACACCTCTGTCCCTTGTGGGAG